>JBAIXJ010000795.1:0-2282 GCA_037916645.1 Opitutales bacterium
CGGTGAGCAGAGTCACGGTGCAGCTGATGGTGAGGCGGCGACCGAGCACCGAATTCATGACTCCGGCGTTTCCATCGGTTGGGGTGGCAGGGCAAGTCATCCCGCCGGTCCAAGGTCGGCGGGGGGAGGAAAGTGCTGGGCCGTACCTAATGCGCTTTTGGGCGGTTCGCAACGTGCCGCGGCGTATCGGGCGCGCTCGCGGCCGGCTCCGCCCTGGACCGCCGCCGGGGAGGTTGGGTCCGCGCCGCCGGTCCGGTCCCGAGGGGGGCTGGAGGCCGGCGCAAAAGCTGTTGTGGGTCAGTCTGCCGGAATCGCACGACAACTGTAGGTCGGGGTTTATCCCCGACAGAGGGATGTCGACGGTCTCGGTGTCGGGCATTCCGCCGTCGCCCCGATCGTTTTCGCTCGAGGCTTTGGCGGACACGGAAGCCCGACCTGCCCAAGCTGACCCACTATCGGGAAGGCCAGATCTCGTTTCTCCTTTGCCGGGAAAACGCTAGACTGCCCCCCATGAAGCTGCGGCGACTTGTGCCAACCTGGCTTGGAACCGGATGGCCGTCGGTGCTGGCGCTGGCGCCGCTGGCCGTTTCGCTGCTGGGCGGCGAGGCGCCGCGGGGGCGGGAGAGCTTCGATGCCGGCTGGCGGTTCCTCAAGGCCGACGCCGCCGGGGCGGAGCAGCCGGCGTTCGACGATGCGGCGTGGCGCAAGCTCGACCTGCCGCACGACTGGAGCATCGAGGGCCCGTACGATCAAAAGGCCCCGACCGGAGGCTCGGGCGGCTTCCTGCCCGCGGGCATCGGCTGGTACCGGAAGCATTTCGCCGTGCCCGCCGAGCTGCGGGGGCGCCGCCTCAGCATCGAATTCGACGGCGTCTACGAGCGCAGCGACGTCTGGCTGAACGGCCACCACCTCGGCTTCTGGCCGTACGGCTACACGACCTTCATCTACGATCTGACCCCGTACCTGAACTTTGGCGACACGCCGAACGTGCTGGCGGTCCGCGTGGACAACTCGGCGCAGCCGAACAGCCGCTGGTACTCCGGCTCAGGCATCTACCGGCACCTGTGGATCACGGTCACCAATCCGGTGCATGTGCCGGCGTGGGGCGTGTACGTGACCACACCGGAGGTGTCGGCCGACTCCGCCACGGTGCGCGTCCGCACCCGGGTGCGAAACGACGGAGCCGGGGCGCAGGCGGTCACGCTCGTCAGCGAGGTCTTGGGATCGGACGGGCAGGTCGCCGGCACCGCCTCGTCCGAAGACACGGTGGCGGCAGCGGCTGAACACGAGTTCGATCAAACCGTCACGCTGGCCCGTCCGCGCCTTTGGTCACCCGATTCGCCGGCGCTCTACCGCGTGCGTTGCCGGGTGTTGGCCGCCGACCGGGCGGTCGACGAGGCGGAGACGCCGTTCGGCATCCGGCGAATCGAGTATGACGTGGACCGCGGGTTCCTGCTGAACGGCGCGCCGGTCAAGATGAAGGGCATGTGCCTGCACGCCGACGGCGGGGCGGTGGGCGCGGCGGTGCCGGTGGCCGTGTGGGCGCGGCGGCTGCAAGCGTTGAAGGACATGGGCTGCAACGCCATTCGCACGGCGCACAACCCGCCGGCGCCCGAGTTCCTCGACCTGTGCGACCGGATGGGCTTCCTGGTGATGGACGAGGCGTTTGACGAATGGACGGTGCGCAAGCCGCAGATCAAGCACGGCTATTCGGACGTGTTCAATGACTGGTACGAACGTGACCTCGTAAACATGATCCGACGCGACCGGAACCATCCCTGCGTCGTGCTGTGGAGCGCGGGCAACGAGATCGGCGAACAGACGATGCCCGAGGGCGACAAGGTGCTCGCGAAGCTGATCGAAGTGTTCCACCGCGAGGACCCGACGCGGCCGGTCACCGCCGCGATGGACAACATCCACACCGACAAGGGCGACGCGCCGGAAGCGTTCACCCGCCTGCTGGACGTGGTCGGCTACAACTACGTCGACCGCTGGGGCGCGCGCCGCGAGACCTATTTCGACGACGACCGCCACCGGTTCCCGCAGCGCCGGTTCGTGGGCACGGAGGACGCGAACCTCTACGGCGTGCGCGGCGCCTACGACCTGCCGCCGGCGCCGGCTCCGGGGGCGGCGCCGCGGCCGCCGCGTTACGCCACCGCGATGATCCGGGCGGAACAGTTGTGGAAGTTTGTCCGCACGCGCAACTATGTGATCGGCGATTTCCTCTGGACCGGCATCGACTACCTCGGCGAGTCGTGGTGGCCGGGCAAGGGAGCCTCCTC
>JBAIXJ010000796.1:0-1704 GCA_037916645.1 Opitutales bacterium
GTCTCGAGGCCGGTCGAGGTGACCAGGCCCGCCTGCAGCGTGCCGATGCGCATCAGCCGGACCATGTCGGCCTCGGAACCCTGGGTGCCGTCGGGGTACACCACGAGGCGGACCTGGCCGCCGGACGCCGCCCGCCACGCGTCGCCCATCTGCAGCAGCGCCTGGTAATAGGAGGAGCCGCGGGGCGCGAGCGTGCCGAGGTTGAGGCGCAGGGGCTTCGGCGCGGCGGCCAGCCCCGGCACCAGCGCCAGCAGGGCCAGGAGCGGGAGCGCGCGGCCCCGGACGGAACGACGGTTCGGGAAAGGGCTCATGGATTCAGGAAGAGTTCGTCCATCCGGCCGAGCAGCCAGCGCGCGCGGCGCTGCGCGACGAGGTTGGCGAGCCGGGCCGGCAGGTAGGCGTCGGGATTGATGGCGAGCGCCTGCTCGAGCAGGCGCCGGAATTCGGCGGACTGCTGCTGTTGGAGGGGTACGGCCTCGGCGTAGTTCACGTACGGCGCGGCGAGCCGGCCCCCGGAGAGCGCGACCGCCCGGTCGAACTCCTGGCGCGACCGGGCCGCGGCGTCCGGTCCGCCGCGGGCCATGTCGTAGCTGATGAGAAACGTGTGCAGCGCCCCGTCGTCCCAGGCCTCGTTCAGGGCCACGGCGCGCTCGATCATCGCCTCCACCTTCGGGAGGTCGCCGATGAGAGCGGGGTCGTCCTTGGCCTGGGCGATCGCGGCGCCCCAAGCGGCGGCGGTCCAGTACAGCAGCGGGACGTCGTCGGCCGCCATCGGCGCGACGGCCTGCGCCGGGTTGGCGGCGAGCGCGGCGTTGAATCCGGGGTGGCGGACCTCCAGGCCGCGCGTGCCGTAGTCGCGGGCGCGCAGGTAAAGCCGCTTGGCACGGATCCGCAGGGCCTGCGCCGCGGCAAAATCGCTGGGCTCCAGTTCGTCGGCCTCCTCCTGCACGAAGGCGTACGCGTACTGGGTGAACCCGCTCGCCGTCGCCAGCAGCAGCCGGTCGTTGGCCGGGTCTTCGGCCAGCAGGCTCTCCATCAGCTTCAGGCTGAACGGGGCGGCGGCCCGGATCAGCTCCGGGTCGTCGTCGCGCGCGAACGTGCCGCCGGCGCTGCCGGCCAGGGCGTTGCCCAGGTGCCGCACCGTGTACTGCCGCACCGAGCAGCCCGGCAGCGCGAGCAGCGCGAGCGCGAGCAGCGCGAACCGGGAGCGGGAGCGGTGATGTCGCGGCGGCATGGCGTTCGATGAAACCATCCCGGTCCGCGCTGGCAACTCGATCCGCGCCGTCGCGGCGGCGTCGCGCGGCCGGCGCCGCGGTCAGGTTTTGGCGGGCAGCGGCAGCAGGCTGATCTCGATGATGTTCGGGTTTTCCGCGCGGCAGCGGTCGAGGACGTCGGGCGGCGGCGCCTTGTCGAGGTTGATGTGGGCCACCGCGGCCTCGGCGCCGGCGAAGACGACGTTCTCCATCTCCTGGACGTTGATCTCGGCCGCGCGCAGCGTGCCCAGCACGGTGGCCAGCACGCCCGGCCGGTCGAGGTGGCGCACGACCAGCATGTGGGTGGCGGGCGTGCGCTGGGCGAGGTTGACGACGTTCGGGACCTTGCCGGTTTCCTTGAACGTCTGGATGATGCGCACCGTCTCCGCGGCGATGGCCTCCTGCGCCTGCTCGGTCGACGCGCCGATGTGATGGGTGCCGTAGACGCCGG
>JBAIXJ010000797.1:0-2346 GCA_037916645.1 Opitutales bacterium
CGGTCCCCCACCGCGATGGCGCCGACCTTGTCGCTCATCCCGAACTGCGTCACCATCCGCCGCGCCAGCTCCGTCGCGCGCTGGATGTCGTTCGACGCGCCGGTCGTCACCTTCTCCGGCCCGAACACCAGCTCCTCCGCCACCCGGCCGCCGAACGACGCCGCCAGCTGCCCCTCGAGCCAGTACTTGGTGTAGTTGTGGCGGTCCTCCTCGGGCAGCCACGACGTCAGGCCCAGGGCGCGGCCGCGCGGCACGATCGTCACCTTGTGCAGCGGATCCAGGCCCGGGATGTTGAGCGACACCACCGCGTGGCCCGCCTCGTGGTACGCCGTCAGCCGCCGCTCGTCCTCCGACAGCACCAGGCTGCGGCGCTCCACCCCGAGCATCACCTTGTCCTTGGCGTCCTCGAAGTCCGGCATGTCCACCCGCGGCTTGTTGCGCCGGGCCGCGAGCAGCGCCGCCTCGTTGACCAGGTTGGCCAGGTCGGCGCCCGAGAGGCCGGGCGTGCCCTTGGCCAGCGTCTCCAGCCGCACGTCGGCGCCGAGCGGGATCTTCCGCACGTGCACCCGCAGGATCCCCTCGCGGCCCTTCACGTCCGGCGCGTCCACCACGATCTGGCGGTCGAACCGCCCGGGCCGGAGCAGCGCCGGGTCCAGCACGTCGGGCCGGTTGGTCGCCGCGAGCAGGATCACGCCGTCGTTCGACTCGAAGCCGTCCATCTCGACCAGCAGCTGGTTCAGCGTCTGCTCGCGCTCGTCGTGCCCGCCGCCGAGGCCGGCGCCACGGTGCCGCCCGACCGCGTCGATCTCGTCGATGAAGATGATGCAGGGCGCGTGCGCCTTGCCCTGCTCGAACAGGTCGCGCACCCGGCTCGCGCCGACGCCCACGAACATCTCGACGAAGTCGGAGCCCGACATCGAGAAGAACGGCCGGCCCGCCTCGCCGGCCACCGCCTTCGCCAGCAGCGTCTTGCCCGTGCCCGGCGGGCCGATCAGCAGCGCGCCCTTGGGCAGCCGCCCGCCGAGGCGCGTGAACTTCTGCGGGTCCTTCAGGAACTCGATGATCTCCTGCAGCTCGACCTTGGCCTCGTCCGCGCCGGCCACGTCGGCGAACGTGATCTTGGGCGTGTCCCCCGTGAGCAGCTTGGCCTTCGACTTGCCGAACGCGAAGGCGCGCGAGCCCCCGCCCTGCATCTGCCGGAACAGGTAGAACCAGAACCCGATGAGGATCAGCCACGGCAGCACGCCCACGAACAGGCTGAGGAATCCCTGCCGCGGCGGCCGGGCGCGGATCGGCACGTTCTCCGCCACCAGCGAGTCGGCGAACGACTGCGTCGCCTGGAACGGCAGCGTCATCGTGAACCGCACCACGTCGTGACCCGCGACCCGCACCGGCTGCTTGAAGGCACCCTGGACCTGCGAGCCCTCCTGCCCCTGCATCAGCGCGACGTCGTTGACGTTGCCGCGCGCCAGCTCCCGCTTGAAGTCGCTGTACTGGATCTCCGACGAGTCGGCGTCCCGGCTCCCCGTCAGCTCGATGAACACCACGGGGATCAGGATGATGATCAGCCAGAAGGCCGCCGTCTTCGACAGGCGGCTCCAGCTGAAACGCGGCGGCGGCAAACGCTCAGGCATCAGGCCTCACTCGGCCAGGCTGGCAATGAACGGCAGGTGCCGGAAGTCCTCGGCGTGGTCCAGCCCGTACCCCACCAGGAACTCCCTGGGCGCGTCGAAGCCCAGGAACCGCGGCTCCAGCTTGAGGCCCGGCGCGATGTGCTTGTGCAGCAGCGCGCCGATGGCCAGGCTCCGCGGGTTCCGCTGGCCCAGCAGCTCCACCAGCCGGTTCAACGTGCGTCCCGAGTCAATTATATCCTCGACCAGCAGGATGTGTTTCCCGTCCAGCCGGGTCCCGGGGTCGTACACCAGCCGGACGTCCCCGCTGGAGACCGTGGCGTTGCCATAGGAGCTGGCCACGATGAAGTCCACCTGGATCGGCCGCTGGATCTGGCGTACCAGGTCGCCGAGGAAGATGAAGCTCCCCTTCAGGAGGCCCAGGACCAGCAGGTCCCCGTCGGGGTAGGCGGCCGTGATCTCGGCCCCCATCTCGCTGACGCGCCGGTGGATGGTGGCCGCATCGAACGCGATGCGCCGCACCGCGCGGCCGCCCAGCACCTTCGCGTAACTAACCAGGTCCTGCGTCAATCCGAACCGCCTCCCGTCCGGGCTCCGGCAGCCGCGCCGCTGCGCGGCACACGCCGGGGACCCACACGACGCCGTCGCCGTCCGCCACCACCGGGTAGCTCGCCCGGCTCGAGCGCGGCACCCGCGCCTCCATCAGCAGCCGCGT
>JBAIXJ010000798.1:0-1684 GCA_037916645.1 Opitutales bacterium
CTGTTCTTCATGTGGGGGTTCATGACGGTCTTCAACGACATCCTGATCCCGCGGTTCAAGGCGGCGTTCACCCTCGACTACTACCACGCGATGCTCGTGCAGTTCGCCTTTTTCGGCGCGTACTTCATCGGCTCGCTGGCATACTTCCTGGTCTCGTGGCGGGCCGGCGATCCCATCGCCAAGATCGGCTACAAGAATGGCGTCGTCTTCGGGCTGCTGCTCTCGGCGGCCGGCAGCGCCCTGTTCTGGCCGGCGGCCAACGCCACGTCGTACCCGATGTTCCTGGCGGCCCTGTTCATCGTCGGCCTCGGCTTCGCGATGCTCCAGATCGCGGCCAATCCCTATGTCACGATCCTCGGCCCGGAAAAGACGGCGTCCAGCCGGCTCAACCTGGCGCAGGGTTTCAATTCCATCGGCACCACCATCGGGCCGCTCATCGGCGGCTACCTGATCTTCCAGTACTTCGCCCGCAGCGGCGCGCACGGCGCGGAGTCGGTGAAGGTTCCCTACCTGGCGTTCTGCCTCATCTTTCTCGTGCTGGCGGCGGTCTTCTTCTTCATCCACCTGCCGCACGTCGGCGAGGGCCACGTCGAACCCGGCGCCGGCGCGCTGAAGTTCCCCCATGTCCGCCTCGGCGTCATCGCGATCTTCATGTACGTCGGCGGCGAGGTGGCCGTCGGCAGCGCGATCATCAATTTCCTCGGCCAGAAGAGCGTGGCCGGCCTGTCCGAGGTCGACGCGAGCAAATACGTGTCGCTCTACTGGGGCGGCCTGATGATCGGGCGGTTCATGGCCGCGGTGATGCTGAGCGAGATGCGGGCCGCCCGGAAACAGCTGTGGCTGGTGGTGATCCCGCTGCTGGCATGGCTGTTCCTGTGGGTGGCCCGGAGCGCGCCGCTCGACGCGATGCAGGGCGGGGCGGACGTGTCGGTGTGGGCGCTGTGGCGCGACGCCTTCGCGGCCAACTGGCCGGTGTTCAAGATCTACCTGCCGTTCGTCGGCGGCTGCTGGCTGCTGTTCCAGTTCGGCCGGTCGCACGCGGCGCGGACGCTGGTGATCTTCTCGCTCACGGTCGTGGCGTTGCTCCTCACGGCGATCCTCGCCGGCGGCACGGTGGCAATGTGGTGCGTGGTGGCCGTGGGCCTGTTCACCTCGATCGGCTGGTCGAACACGTTCTCCCTCGCGCTGGAGGGCACCGGCATCTACAAAAGCCAGGTCTCGTCTCTGCTGGTGATGGCGATCCTCGGCGGCGCCTGCCTGCCGCCGCTGCAGGGCAAGATCGCCGACCTGACGCACAACCTGCAGATCTCGTTCCTGGTGCCGCTGGTGGCGTACGCCTATGTCGCCTTCTACGGCCTGTACGGCTACCGCGCCGGGCGGAAGATCTGATTTCGGATGCCCGGTGCCGGATCGGCCAGAAGCCAGAGAGCAGAGGCCAGAAGCCAGCCTATCGCGCGGAAGCTCGAAGCGCGAAGGCGGCGACCCCTGGTAGAACGGAGTCCGCGGTCTCCAATCTCAAAAAACCCATCCGTGCCCATCCGCGGGATCCGTGGTGCAGAAGGAGTCCGCATTCTCCAATCTCACTCCGGCAGCGGGCGGCCGCGGGTCTCGGGCGCCCAGCACAGGATCAGCAGGCCCCCGAGGTAGATCAGCCCGATCGCACTGGCCGCGCGGCCGAATCCGC
>JBAIXJ010000799.1:0-15803 GCA_037916645.1 Opitutales bacterium
GGCGCAGGGCCGTCTCGACGGCTGCGCGGCGGTGGCGGTAAAAGAGCGCCAGGCCGCCCTGGTAGATCAGCGTCGTCAGCATGACCGAGCCGTAGAGGACCACAAAGAACAGATGCACGAGCGGCACGAGTTGCGCTGGCGTTAACTCCAATTGGCTGAGAAAGGCATCGAGCTGAATCCCGAACCAGGAGGATAATATCTCACGGGCATTCGGAATGACCTGATCCTGGAGATACCCGGCGTCGAAGCTCAGCAGCCGGGGCAGGGCGTAGGCCCAGATCACGCCCAGCACGACAAACTGGCTGCGCACGAGCAACGCCATGCCGCCCGGATCGCGGCGCTTCAGGCGGCGGTGGCCCACGACCTCCAGGGCGCCGCCCAGGGTCACCAGCAGGCCGACGGCAAACCCGACCAGATCGAGGAACGCGAGCGAGGCCAGGCTGCAGAGCCCGGCGAAGACCGCCACGCTCCAGCCGTTCATCCGCGAGAGCCGGAGCACGCGGCGCAGCACGTCGGCGGGGGCGGGTGGCATGGCCCGGAAGATGGCATGCCTCGTTTCGCCTCGCGAGTCGTTTTGCGGCCGGTCAGCGTGGACGCCACCGTGCCGGCCCGCCCGCCCCGTCGATTCCACCTTGATTTTCCCCCCGAGCTGCCGATCAGCGCCCGGGCGGAGGAGATCACCGCGGCCCTGCAGCAGCACCCGGTGCTGATCCTGGCGGGCGAGACCGGATCGGGCAAAAGCACGCAGATTCCCAAGCTGTGCCTCGCCGCCGGCCGCGGCACGGCCGGCCGCATCGCCTGCACCCAGCCGCGCCGCGTGGCGGCGCTCTCCCTCTCCCGCCGCGTCGCGGAGGAGCTCGGGGTGCCTTGGGGCCGCGAGGTTGGCTGCAAGATCCGGTTCACGGACCGCACCTCGGCGGCGACGATCATCAAATACCTGACCGACGGCATGCTCCTGGCCGAGCTGCAGGGCGACCCGGCGCTGCGCGAGTACGACACGATCATCCTCGACGAGGCGCACGAGCGGTCGCTGAACATCGACTTTCTGCTGGGGCACCTGCGGCAGCTGCGCTTCCGGCGGCCCGACCTGCGCGTGGTCATCACCTCGGCCACGATCGACACCGAGGCGTTCTCCCGGGCGTTCGACGGCGCGCCGGTCATCGAGGTCTCGGGGCGGCTGCATCCGGTGGAGGTGATCTACGCGCCGCTGGATGAACTCGGCTCCGATGCCGCGGCGGATGACGAGCCCGCCGCGCTGGCCGAGACGGAGCTTCCCGGCGCGGCGAGGGCGGCGAAGGCGGAGGCCTTGCACTATGTCGACGGGGCCGTCGCCGCCGTGGAGCGCGTGCTCCGCGAGAGCCCCGCCGGCGACATCCTGGTCTTCATGCCGGCCGAGCGCGACATCCGGGAGACCTGCGACCTGCTCGCGGGCCGGCGCTTCCCGCGCGTCGAGGTCGTGCCGTTGTTCGGGCGGCTCACCAACACCGAGCAGCAGCGGGTCTTTGCGCCGACCTCCGAGCGCCGCATCGTGGTCGCCACCAACATCGCGGAGACCTCGCTCACCATCCCGGGGATCCGCTTTGTCATCGACACCGGCCTGGCGCGCCTCAGCCGCTACGCGGCGCCGACGCGCACCCGCCGCCTGCCCATCGAGCCCGTCGCCCGGAGTTCCGCCGATCAACGGAAGGGACGCTGCGGACGGGTGGCGGCCGGCGTGTGCATCCGTCTCTACTCGGAGCAGGACTACCTCGACCGGCCGCGGTTCACGCAGCCCGAGATCCAGCGGTGCAACCTGGCGGACGTCATCCTGCGCCTGAGGGTCTTCGGCCTCGGCGACATTGAGCGCTTCCCGTTTCTCAACGCCCCGCCGGCCAAGGCCGTCCGGGCGGGTTATCAGCTCCTGCACGAACTGGGCGCGCTGGCGGCGGAGGCGGACGCCGGGAGCAAACGCGCCGGACCCGCGCCCGCCGTGGCGCCGGACAGCCCGCCGGCCGCCGGGCTGACGGAGATCGGCCGCGAACTCGCGCGCCTCCCCGTCGACCCCACCGTCGGGCGCATGATCCTCCAGGCGCGGACCGAGCGTTGCGTCACGGAGGTGCTGGTCATCGCCGCCGGCCTGAGCATCCAGGACCCGCGCGAACGTCCGCTCGACCGGCGGGCGCAGGCGGACGCGGCGCACCGCCGGTTTGCCCACCCCGACTCCGACTTTCTCACGCTGCTGAACATCTGGGAGGCGTTGCACGGCGACTTCGAGGCCATGACCCAGAGCCGCCTCCGTCGCTTCTGCCACGAGCATTTCCTTTCCTACACCCGGCTGCGCGAGTGGCGGGATGTCCACGACCAGCTGCGCGAGGTCCTGGCGGAGCGCGACGACTTCAAGTTCACCTCGGTCCACGACGGCCTGGCGCAAAACCCAAAACTCAAGACCCAAGACTCAAGACTGGACCATGGTTCCCCCGGTTACCGGGCGATCCACCGGAGCATTCTCGCCGGCCTGCTCGGCAACATCGCGATGCTGGAGGAGGCGAGCGGACTCTACCACGCCGCCCACGGCCGCAAGGTGACCCTGTTTCCCGGCTCCGTCCTGTTCCGCCGCGAGGAGCCGCGGAAGAAACCTCGCCCGGAGGGTCGGGTGGCGGCGGACGCGGACGACAGCGGGCGGCGCCCGCCGCGCGCGGCGCGCTGGATCATGGCTGCGGAGATCGTCGAGACGACCCGCCTGTATGCCCGCACCGCGGCGCGGATCGATCCGGCGTGGGCGGTGGATCTCGGCGCCCACCTGCTGGCGATCAGCCACGCCGATCCGTTCTGGGACGAGGCGGCGGGCCGGGTGCTGGTGCATCGCCGCTCGCGTCTTTACGGGCTCGAGCTGGCGTCGGAGACCGTCGGCTACGGCCGGATCGATCCGGTGCGCGCCACCGGGATCTTCATCCGCGAGGGGCTGGTGAACGACACGGTCTCGTGGCCGTTCGACTTTCTGGCGCACAACCGCCAGGTCCGCGCCCAGGTCGAGAGCATTCTGGCGCGAACCCGCAGCCGCGGATTTCTGGACCTCGCCGAGGCCGCGTATCAGTTCTACGCCCGCCGTTTGCTGCCGGCCGGCGCCGGGCGCGCGGGGATGGCCGGTGTCAGTTCCGTGGCGGAGCTGGTTGATCTGGTGCGCGAGCGACGCCAGACCGAGCCGGAATTCCTGCAGATGGAGCCGGAGGACCTGCGCGGTCCGGCGGAGGCCGAAGTCGATGCCGCAGCCTTTCCCGAGGCGCTGGAACTCGAAAACCGGGTGCTGCCGCTGGACTACGCGTACCGGCCCGGACAGGAGGACGACGGCGTCACGCTGATCGTGTCCGCGCGGGAGGCCGAGCAGCTGACGCCGGCCGCACTCGACTGGGCCATCCCCGGGCATCTGGAGGAGAAGGTGCTGCTTCTGCTGAAGGCCCTGCCGACCGGACAGCGGCGCCAGCTGATCCCGTTGGCGGAAACGGCGGCCGAGGCGACCCGCGCGTTGCAGCGGCGCGGGCGCCGGCATGGCGAGCCTGAATCATTGACGGACGTGCTCGCGGCCCATTTGCGCGAGGCGCACCGCCTGGCCGTGGATCCGGCCGGGTGGGCGGAGCGGCCGCTGCCGGAACACCTGCGCGTCCGGGTGCAGGTGGTGGACGAAGGCGGACGGGTGCTGGTGGCCGGTCGCGATCTGGCCGCGGTGCGCGAACACCTGGAACGACACCGGCGTCTGCTCAGTTCGGCGGCCGCCCGCGAGGATGCGGCCCCCTGGCGCCGCGCCCGGGCCCGATGGGAGAAGGAGGGGCAGGAGACGTGGACCTTCGGGGAGATCCCGGAGCGGATCCTTGTTGGCGAGGTCGCGGGCGTGCCGGTGCATGCCTACCCGGCGCTCGTGCCGGGGCAGGTCGGCGTGGCCCTGCGGCTGCTGCAGTCGCCGGAGGAGGCGGCGGCGGCCATGCCGCGCGGGCTCGCCCGGCTGTTTGAGCTTCAGCTCCGGTACGAACTCGCCTGGCTGGAACGCGACCTGCGCACCGCGTTCGCCGGGCGCCGCGGCGCGGCCGGGCTGGCGTTGGCCGCAGCCCCGGATCGTGGCACCACGGCCCGCCCCCTGTCGGAGCAGGCCCTCGCGGCCCTCCGCCGCTGGGCGTGCGAGCGCCCGGTCGAGCCGCGGACAGCCGCGGCGTTCACGCGGGTGCTGGAGGGGGCGCGGGCCGATCTGCGGGGAATCGTGCCGCGATTGACGGACCTGCTGCAGGAAATCCTGGGCCTGCGCCAGGCGCTGCGGGTGCATGCGGATCCGTTCCCCGGGCTCGAGGAGGATCTGGCTGCCCTCCTGCCGCCCGATTTCCTCGCCGCCACGCCCTTTTCCCAGCTCGCGCAGCTGCCGCGGTATCTGAGGGCGATGAGCGTCCGCGCCGACCGCTGGCGCCGGAATCCCGCGCGCGACCGCGAACGGACGCGACAACTGGCGCCGTACGTGCAGGCGGTGGCGGAGCTGGCGCGCGCGGGGATCGCGACGCCGGAGGCCGCGCGCTTCCGGTGGCTGGTGGAGGAGTTTCGCGTGAGCGTGTTCGCCCAGGAGCTGGGCACGGCGGAGCCGGTGTCCGCGGTGAAGCTCGACCGGATGCTCCGCGCGCTGCGCGGGGGCGGGGCGGCACCGCCGGCCGCCCGATCCTCGCCGCCCGCGCCGGTCGCCGCACCCCCGGGCGCCGGCCCGATCAAGACGCTCGGCGCGCTCGACCGACTGTTCCCGCGCGGCTGACCGGGTTCCGCCGCGGGCCGGCCGGCGAATCTGGTCTTTGCAGTTGTCCGTCCGCGTCGAAGTGCTAACGTTCGGGGAACCCCGTCCCCCTCGCGCCATGAATCCGTCCATCTCCGTTCTCCTGGAGCACAAGGGCTCCACCGTGTTTACTGTGTCCCCGACCATCACGATTGCGGAAGCGGTGCAGGAGATGAACCGGCACCGGGTCGGTTCGGTGGTCGTCATGGAGGGCAGCGAGCTCGCCGGCATCTTCACGGAGCGCGACGTGCTGACGCGCGTGGTGGCGGTGGATCTCGACCCGAAGAAGCACACCGTGGCGGAGGTGATGACCCGGAAGGTGCTGACGGTTTCGCTGGAGACCACGATCGACGAGGCGATGGAGATCTTCACCAAGAACCGCTGCCGGCATCTGCCGGTCCTGGTGGGCGGCCGGCTGGTCGGCCTGGTTTCCATCGGCGACACCTCGCGCTGGGTGGCGGAGGCGCATCGGCACGAAGCCGAGCAGCTCAAGCAGTACATCGCCGGCGGCTATCCGACGTGAGCGCGCCGCGGGGCGGCACAATAGGCTGGCGTCGGGTGCCCGGATCGTCGAGAAGGGCCAATCGTTCGGATACCTTTTCGCGATGACCCTCGAAGCCGCCCAAACCTTGATCGCCGCCGCGTTCGCGAAGATGAACGCGCTCTACAACCAGACCGTTTTCGACGAATGGGTCCTCGTCTCGCTGCCGGCGGGCCAGGCCAGCATCCTCGACTACCACGGCCCGCGGGTGGAACGCTACCGGCGGGAGTTTGTCACCGACGTCGGACCGCTGCGCAAGGAGATGGCCGGAAAGAAGATGCAGGTGGGGGACTTCGAGTTTGCGCCCGAGGCCGCGGGCACCCGCTACGACGTCTGCCTGCGCCTCGGCGCGTCCAGCTACCTCTTCGGGAACCACACGGGCAAATCGATCGCCGAGATCCGGCGCGATCCGCGGTGGCTGCAGGCGCAGCGGGCGTTGTTCGAGCTGAGCGAGAAATTCCGCGCCGAT
The DNA here is from genome assembly GCA_037916645.1 of Opitutales bacterium. GTDB lineage: Bacteria > Verrucomicrobiota > Verrucomicrobiia > Opitutales > Opitutaceae > Fen-1467. Next base: position 5,791 of record JBAIXJ010000799.1, read on the forward strand.
CCGCTGGATTGAGGGCGCCCGGCGGCCCTACGCCAACAGCCCGGCGTAGACGAACCAGCCGTAGGCGCCGAGCAGCAGCCAGCCGGACCACCGGGGCAGCCCGCCGAACACCAGCAGGAAGACGATGTGCAGTCCGGTCGCGCCGAGCAGCAGGAGCAGCCCGGTTTCAAAAAAGGCGGGCACGGGCAGCGGCCGGAACAGCGCGCCCAAGCCGAGGCAGAGCGGGATGCAGATGTGCCCGTCGCCGACCTGGGAGCTGTAGACGACGTCGGCGCGGCGCTTCCAGCCCCAGTAGAAGGCCAGGAGGGCGTTGGGCAGCACCATGAGCCAGCCGCTCAGCCAGCCCAGATGCCGGGCATTCACGAAATCGCCGTGCTGGTGCGACAGCCACGTCACCAGCCAGTCGATGCTCACGTACATGCCGTAGGCGCAGGCGAGCACCACCAGGACATCGAGGTAGAACGCCAGGCCGAACGAGGCTTTCTGCCGCACGTTGTGCTTCAGCACGTCGAACACCTGGAAACACTGCCAGAAGAGGAACAGCCCGATCAGCATCAGCCCGTCGCCCTGCTCGAGCCGGCCGTCCTGGCCCAGCACCCACGCCGCGCCGGTGAAGAAGAGGACCGCGGTCAGGGTCAGCAGGAGCGACAGGCGGTTGATCTGCTGCTCGGTGTTGTTCCGGCCCCGCGTGGCGCGGCGGCCGCCGGCCGGGGCGCGGACCGGCACGACGGTGAGGCCCCACAGCAGCGCGGGCAGGCCGAGCAGCAGGGTCAGGTTGGTGACGTTGTTGACGAGGCAGTTGGTGAGCACCTCGCCGACCGGCCCGCGGCTGTGGTGCGACACGAGCAGATAGACGAAGATCAGGTTTCCGAGACCCGAGCAGTACGGCATCACCAAGGTGCCCAGGGCGGTGCCCTCCAGGCCGTGGTCCAGCATCGCCTCCAGGCGCCACATCAACACCAGCGACGTGAGCAGAAAGAGCGCGAGATAGGTCCACGGACTGGCCAGCCCGAGGGAATCGATGAAATCGGGAAGCAGGGGCATGGTCAGAACACCTGGCGACGGTGGGGACTGAACCACGCCTGACAGCGCCCGCGCCGGCAGGCCAGCCGCACCCGGGCGGAAAAGGCCGCCTCGAGGGTCGCCGCGGTGAGGACGGCCTGGCGCGGTCCCGCGGCCACGACCCGGCCCGCCTTCATGACGAGGACATGGGAGAAGGCCGGCATGATCTCCTCGAGATGGTGCGTCACGAGGACGAGCGTGGGTCCGGCGCGGCGTCCGGCGGGGCCGCGCGTGCGCCGGGCCAGCCGGTCGAGAAAATGGAGAAACTGCTCGCGGGCCACGGGGTCGAGGCCGGCGCAGGGCTCGTCCAGGATCAGCAGGCGGGGGCGGGCCATCAACGCCCGGCCGACGAGCACGCGCTGGCGCTCGCCCTGGGACAGCAGCACCCATTCCCGGTTGGCGAGATGGGCCGCGCCGATCGTGCGCAGGATGCGGCGGGCGCGCCGGCGGTCGGACCGGCTGACCACGCCCCAGAGGTCGAGCTGCGCGTATCGGCCGCTGATCACGGTTTCGATGACGGGTTCGGCGGGCGGAATCAGGTGATGCACCGCCGAGGTCACGAGGCCGAGGTGGAGGCGCAGCTCGCGCCAGTCGGCGTGGCCGAAGCGGCGGCCGAGCAGATCGATCGTGCCGCGCGTGGGGGTCAGGTAGGCGGTGAGCGTCTTGAGCAGAGAGGTTTTGCCGCAGCCGTTCGGGCCCAGGATCACCCAATGTTGTCCTGGTTCCACCCGCCACGACACATCGCGGAGAATGACGGTCCGGCCGCGCTCCACGCGCAGATGGGTGACCTCGAGGACGGGCAAAGACGGGCGGACCGGCATCGCCGCCGATGGTGGCGGCATGCCGGCCCGGGCGTCAATGATCGCTCAGAATGCCCGATTCGGCACCCGCTTTGCGCGCAGAACGCAATGCATTCCGGGGCGCGCCGACGGCGACCGGCCCTCCCGGGCCCCGGCCGCCCCGGGGGAGAAGCAATTCCGCGGAACTCTTTCGATCCCCCTGCAATCCATGGCGCGAAACGTGCAGCGCAGCCCGCGAAAGGAGAGGATGCCATGAAGACGGGGAAGCTTCATTTGTTCTCGACCGCGGCGGTCGTAGTGTTCGGCGGTTCCGCCGTGCTGGCGCAACCGTCGCTGTCGGTCTACGGGCCCATGCGCCGGAGCATGCATTCGGCCCGGGCCGAAGCGGGCGAACCGATGTATGCGGCCGTCAACAACCCGGCGGCGGCGGTTTTTGGCGCCGTGACCATTCCGGATGTCCGGCGGTCGGAGGCCCCGGCGCCGGCGAGTCGCGCTGCCGGCGCTCCGGTGGCGATCGCGGTCGCGGAGGAGACCGAGGCCAACCGCGCCGCCCGGCCGGGCCCGTCGGCCGCGGGCGGCGGCGCCAGCGCGTCGGCGGCTCTCGAGTTGACTGAGACGGTCCGCACCATCAGCTCCGCAGCGCTGCCGGCGCGCGATGCGTTGCTCAGCGAGGTCAATGCGCGGCTGGCGACCAGTGAAAGCGCCATGGCGGCCCTGCGCGCCCGCGCCCGAATCCAAGGGGAGGGCAACTACCAGACGGCGTTGCGGGACGCGGTCAAGGACGCCCAGGCGAGGGCGAAGGCGTTGCAGCGCAGCATCAAGGCGGCCGACCGGACGAAGGCGAATGGCTGGGCGGAGGCGCGGGCGGACTTGGCGGCCCATTACCGGGCCTATGCGGAGGCCGTGGCCCATGCCGAGGCCGTGGCGTCCTGGTCCGATGCCGACGCCCCCGGCAGCGGGCGCTTGGACCTCGTGGCACCGTTGGAGGGCGCCGACGGGGATGCGCGCAGGCAGATGGTTTCAGGGGTCGAACAGTAGCGCCGGCAGGACAGGCGGCGGCATCGGGGGCGGAGCGCCGGCTGCACGAAAGGGCCGGAAGCTGGTGTGCCGGATTTGGGGCTTCGGCTGCAGGCTCGGAGGAGCCGCGAAAAGCCTGTAACTTTGGGCGTTTTGCCGGGTTTTCCTGCCTGTCAGCCTTTTCCTCCTGCCATGAAATCCCATCTGTTTCTCCTCGCCGGCGTTGGGCTGCTTTGTGCTGCGCCCATCGCCCTTCACGCCAAGATCGACCGCACGGTTGAGAAATCGTTCACCGTCCAGCCGGGCGGCACGCTGAAGGTTGAGACCTCGGGCGGCGGCATCTCGGTCACGACCGGGACCGACAACACGGTCAAGGTCACGGTGAAGGAGCGGATCGACGCCGCGTCCGATTCGGAAGCCGACGAGATCCTCAAGCACCTCACCCTCACGCTGGAACAGCAGGGGAACGATGTCGTCGCGATCGCCAAATATGAGGGCGAGCGCACCTCCTCGTGGTTCCATTGGGGCTCCTGGCCGCCGGTGCAATGTGCGTTTGAGGTCACCGTGCCGGCGACCTACAACGCCGACCTGAAGACCTCCGGCGGCGGCATTACGGTGGGGGATCTCGGCGGCAAGGTGGTGGCGCGCACCTCGGGGGGCGGGCTGAAATTCGGCCGGGTCACCGGCACGATTGACGGCCACACCAGCGGCGGCGGGATCAGCGTTGAAAGCTGCACCGGCGACGTGGTCCTGAATACCTCCGGGGGAGGCATTCATCTGGGTCCGATCAACGGGAACGCCGAAGTGCACACCAGCGGCGGCGGCATTTCGATCAAGGGCATCGCGGGTGTGGTCAAGGCCCACACCTCCGGCGGGCCGATCGATGCGAGCTTCACCGGGCCGCTGAAGGGCGATTGCGAGCTGTCCACCTCGGGCGGCGGAATCAAGGTGCGGGTGGATCCGAAGAGCGATTTCAACCTCGATGCCCACACCTCGGGCGGCGGGGTGCACTGTGACCTGCCCGTCACCGTCGTCGGCGAGGTCAAACGCAGCCACCTTGTCGGCAAGGTCAACGCGGGCGGCCACGAGCTCAAATTGCGGTCCTCCGGCGGCGGCATCCGCGTCGTGAGCGACTAGCATTTTGCAGGCTGGCGACTGTGCTGAAACCGGGTGCGGGTCGGACTCGCGCCCGGTTCTTTTGGGGGCGGAAGGACGGCGCAAAATCGCTGGCGAACGGCTGACGGGCGGCTTCAATTGGCGCATGACCACCGCCGCCGCCTACGCGGAACTCGTTTCCCGCCTCAAACGCGCCCATGTCCTGGGCACGGTCAACGGCCTGCTCGGCTGGGACGAGCAGGTCAACCTCCCGCCCGACAGCGCCGACCTGCGCGCCGAGCAACTGGCCCTCCTCGCCGAACTGCACCACGGCGCGGCCAGCGAGCCGCGGATCGGCGAGCTGCTGGCCCTGCTGGAGGGCGGCCGGCCGGAGCTGTCGGCCGACGAGGCGGTGGTGGTCCGCATCGCGCGGCGGGACTACGACCGCCTGACCAAGCTGCCGACCGAGTTCGTGCGCGAAAAGGCCCGGCACTCCAGCCAGGCGTTCCATGCGTGGGCGGAATGCAAGGGCAAGTCCGATTTCCCGGGCTACGCGCCCTTCCTCCAAAAGCATCTGGAACTTGCGAAGCAGGAGGCCGGCTACCTCGGCTTCACGGCCGCCCCGTACGACTACATGATCGACCGGCACGATCCCGGCATGACGGCGGCCGTGATCGAGCGGCTGTTTGACGAGCTGAAAGCCGGGCTCGTCCCGCTGATGCGGGAGATCGTCGGTTCGCCGGTCAAGGCCCCGGTCGAGGTGCTGCACGGGTTCCCGGTCGACAAGCAGCGCGCGTTCCTGCGGATGGTGACGGAGCAGCTCGGGTTCAACTACCGGCGCGGGCGCATCGACGTGTCGCTCCATCCGTTCTGCGAGGGCAGCGGAGCCGACATCCGCATGACAACGCGGTTCGACGAGGATCATCCGCTCAGCTCGCTGTTCGGCGCGATCCATGAAACCGGCCACGGGCTCTACGAACAGGGGACGCGGCTCGAGCACCAGGGCACCGCGCTCGGCCAGGCCGTGGGCATGGGGATCCACGAATCGCAGAGCCGGCTGTGGGAGAACCAGGTCGCCCGCGGCCGCCCGTTCTGGCGCTTTTTCGAACGCCGCCTCCGGCGCGCATTTCCGCGCCAGCTGCGGGCGGTGGCATCGGACGACCTCTACCTGGCGATCAATGCCGTGCGGCCGACGCTCATCCGCGTGGAGGCCGACGAGGTCACCTACAACCTGCACATCGTCCTGCGCTTTGAGATCGAGAAACGCCTCTTTGCCGGCACGCTCGCCGTGGCCGACCTCCCGGCGGCGTGGAACGCGCTGGCCGCGGAGCTGCTGGGGCTCACGCCGCCGACCGACCGCGAGGGCGTGCTCCAGGACGTGCACTGGTCCGGCGGCATGTTCGGCTATTTCCCGAGCTACTGTCTCGGCAACATGATCGCGGCGCAGCTCTGGTACAAGGTGCTGGCCGACCTGCCGGGGCTGGAGGACGATTTCGCGCGGGGCGATTTCTCGCGCCTGCTCGGCTGGCTGCGGCGCAACATTCACGAACAGGGCCGGCGTCACGACACGCAGGAGCTCGTCCAGGTGGTGACGGGCGAGCCGCTGAGCCCGCGGCACCTCCTGCGGTATCTGCGCGAACGCTATGGCCCGCTCTACCTGAAACAGCCCTGAGAATGGCTGAAGTTTGGAGGTGGGCCTCGCAAGCGTCAGCCATGTTGGAACCTGAGATTTGAGATCTGAGATTGGTGCCGGATGGGCCTGATCGACACGCACACGCATCTGGACGGTTTCGCGCGACGCGGCGAGCTCGCCGGCGTGCTGGACCGCGCGCGGACGGCGGGGCTCGAGGCCATGATCGCGATCGGCACCGAGCCGGGCGACTGGGCCCTGTACCGCGAGCTCGCCCGCGAACATCCGGCGGTGATCCACTACACGGTGGGACTGCATCCGTGTTCGCTCGAAGAGGGCTGGGAGGCGGCGCTCGCCCAGGCCGAAGATTTCTTCGCCGGTCCGGCGCCCCGGCCGCTGGCGCTGGGCGAGATCGGACTCGACCGGTTCCACCTGCCCAAGGACGCGGCGCGGGCGGAGCGGATCTTCGCGATTCAGCGCCGCGCGTTTGCCGCGGGCTTGGAGCAGGCCAAGCGCCGGCAGGTGCCGGTCGTCGTCCACTCGCGGGGCGCCTTCCGCGAATGCGTGGACGAGATCGACGCCAGCGGCGTGGACTGGCGCCGGGTGGTTTTCCACTGCTTTAGCGAGGGGGCGGCCGAGATGGCGGAGCTGCGCCGGCGCGGCGGGCGCGGTTCGTTCACCGGCATCATCACCTACAAGAGCGCCGACGGCGTGCGGGCGGCGGCAAGGGAACAGGGGCTGGACCACCTGATGGTCGAGACGGACGCCCCCTACCTCGCGCCAGTCCCGCACCGCGGTGAAACCAACGAGCCGGCCTTTGTCCGTCACACGGCCGAGTTTTGTGCCGGCCTATTCGGCGTCAGCCCCGACGAACTGGCGGCGGTCACGACGGCGAACGCAAAGACGTTTTTCGGAATCTGACGGCGGATCTCACCGATCGGCACGGACGGTACTCATCCGTGATGATCCGGGTGCTCCGTGGTCACGGCCTCACGCTTCGTCGAACTTGCGGGCGAAAAGCTGCTCGAGCTCGGCCAGCATCTGCGGGGCGTCGTCGCCGGTGGCGATGAACTTCACCTTCGAGCCCTTGCCCGCCGCCAGCATCATCAGGCCCATGATGCTCTTGCCGTTCACCTGCTCCTCGTCCTTCTCCACGAACACGTCGCATTTGTACTTGTTCGTGATCCGGACCACCATGGCCGCCGGCCGCGCATGGATGCCCATCTTGTTCAATACGACGAATTCCTTGACGTATTGCTGCGTATTGGGCGTGGCTTCGGTCTGGTCCATGAACGGCGAGACTAAGGGGGCGAATTTCGACGGGCGGTCACCCGCCTTGCAACCCAAAACCTAGGGCGGAGCCCGCGGCGGAAGACGAAGTTGCCCGCCGGCCAACGACTTCAGGCCCCCGGTCCGGCCCGGAACTCCCCGGCGCCGGCGCGTTCCTCGTTGCCGGAAAGTGGACCGCCTGCCATACGAAGCGGAATGCCGTCGACCGCCATCATCGTCCCGTGCCGCCTGGAATCGACGCGGTTCCCGCGCAAACTCCTCCATCCGATCCGCGGCAAACCGCTGCTCCTCTGGGTGGCCGAGCGCATCGCCGCGCAGGCGCCGGAATTTCCGCTGTGGTTCGCGGTGGATCATCCGCTGCTGCGCGAGGCCGTGGCGGCCGCCGGCTTCAACGCCCTCATGACCTCGCCGGCGCACGGGAGCGGGACCGACCGGCTCGCCGAGGCGAACCGGACCATCGGGGCGGAGCGGGTCATCAACGTGCAGGCGGACGAGCCGCTCGTGACCGGCGGGCAGATCCGGGAGCTGGCGCGCCTCGTGGGCGGCCCCGCGCCGATGGCCACGCTGGCCACGCCGTTCAAGCGCGTGGTGGACTTCTACAATCCGAACCAGGTCAAGGTCGTGTTCGATCGCAACGGCCGCGCGTTGTTCTTCTCCCGCTCGCGTCTGCCGTTTTCCCGCGATTTGGGGTTGACGATCGATGACGCGTGGGTCGCGGCGAACCCGTGCTACAAGCACCTCGGGCTCTATGCGTATCAGGCGGATTTGCTGGCGAAGTTTCCGACGCTGCCGCCGGGGCGGTACGAGCAGATCGAGAAGCTCGAGCAGCTCCGGGCCCTGGAGAACGGCTACGAGATCCTGGTGGGGGTGACGCCGGATCAGACCATCGGCGTGGACACGCTCGAGGACGCGGCGCGTTTCGAGCAGGCGCTGAGCGCGGCGGGCGGACCCTAAGGCGGCGGGCGTCCAGCCTCAAGGTCGCCGTGCGGCGCCTGGTCGCGGCCTCCTGGCCCCGCCCGATCAGACAGCGGAGTCGGAGGGCAGTTGAATCGAGCGTATTTTGGCCGCGCCCGAGAGCAGGGTGCCCAGAAGCAAGCCGACGATTGCGCCGATCCCGACCACCCGGGCTTCCGAGGCCTGCCAGATGACGACGCCCGCGGCGGTGCCCAACGCGGTCGAGAATCCGATAAAGCCGAGCGGACCGACGCGACGCCACCAACTCCTTCGAACCGACAACTCCAGCAGCAGCGCGTAGAGGCACGACGGTACGATGGCAAAAACGTAGGCAAAGAGCAGGTAGACTGGCCAGGACACGAGCCCCATGCGAATGAACTGGGGCAGATTCCAAAGGATCAACAGTGCCGTGCCGAGCGGCGCCGGCACCAGAATCTCCACGAGGATGCGATCGCGTGGGCTCACGAGCGGGTATTGAAGCCCGAGGTGACGGGATTTCAAATAGACCCCGCTTTGCGCTTCTCGATCAGGCGGTAGAAGTCGACGAACAACGGGTCGGCGTCATGCGGGCCGGGTGAGGCCTCGGGGTGGTACTGCACGGAGAAGACCGGCAGCTCCTTGTGCCGGAGACCCTCGACCGTCCCGTCGTTGAGATTGACTTCGGTGACGATGGCGCCGCGCTGCTCCAGATCCTCGGGCCGGGCGGCGAAGCCGTGATTCTGCGCCGTGATGGAAACCTTGCCGGTCTCGAGGTTCTTCACCGGCTGGTTGGCGCCGCGATGGCCGAACTTCAGCTTGAACGTCTTGGCGCCGAGGGCGTGGGTGATCATGTGGTTGCCCATGCAGATCCCGAAGGTGGGATACTGCTGGATGAGGCGCGCCACGGTCCGGTGGGCGTACTCGAGCGGATCCGGATCGCCCGGCCCGTTGGACAGAAAAACCCCGTCCGGCGCCAGGTCGCGCACCGCTTCGTATGGGGCGCCGGCCGGAACCACCCAGACATCGAACCCGTGCTGGCGGAGCTTGCGCAGGATGTTGCGCTTGGTGCCGTAGTCGATGGCCGCGACCTTGTGGCGTTTGTCGATGGGCGGCCGGGAGCCGAGCGTGGTGCCGGCGAGCGCGAATGCCGGATCCCACGTCCCCTGCGGGTCCCATTGGTAGGGGGTGGCACAGGTGACCTCCTTGACGTAATCCACGCCGACCAGTCCCGCCCAATCGCGCGCCCGCCGGACCGCCTCCTCGTCGGTCATCGCCTGGGTGCTCAGGCAGGCCTTCATGGCTCCGACCACCCGCAGCTTCTTCGTGATGGCCCGGGTGTCGACCCCCGCCAGGCCGGGAATCCGATATTGGCGCAGGTAGTCATCGAGGCTCTGGCGGCTGCGCCAGTTGCTGGCCACGGGCGAAAGCTCGCGCACGACAAACCCCGCGACCTTGGGGCCGCCGGCGGACTCCTCATCCTCGGGATTGATGCCGTAATTGCCGATCTGCACCGCGGTCATGGTGACGATCTGGCCGTAATAGGAGGGGTCGGTGAGGATCTCCTGATAGCCGGTCATGCTGGTGTTGAAAACCGCCTCGCCGGTGACGACGGCCTCCGCCCCAAAGCGCCGCCCCCGGAAGACCGAGCCGTCCTCCAGCGCGAGAACTCCTGTGACTGGCGTGGGCATCACGCGCGACCAAAAGGGCTTTGGCGCGAGGTGCCAAGGGTTTTGTGGCGCCAACAACCCAGCGCGAGTGCGCGGCGGCAAAAACCGCACCTAAGTACAAGCCGCGAGAACGACTTGCGGGCCGACCGTCCGGTGGTGGATTGACGCCCGCGGGTCGATGGCTTACCTCGGCGGCCGACAATTTAGCAGCCGAAGCCGGCCGGCGTTCCCGCCGGGCGGTACGGGGAACCCAAACGCGGCGGTGGGAATGCACCGCAGCCGGGGCGAACGGCGGTGGGAAACCAACGCCCAGGCCACTTCTCAGGCCGAGCCCGACAGCTAACCCCGCAGGCAATGGGAAGGGCGATCCTCGGCGACGCGCGGTCCGCGTCCACCCGGTTGCCCCGCAGTGCAGACAGCCCCGGCCGCCTTGTGCGGCCGGCGGCGCAACAAGGCAACCAACATGAAAGGCAACTTCTCCTGGCGGGCGGTGAAGAATCTCCTCATCGGCCGCGAGCG
>JBAIXJ010000800.1:0-3392 GCA_037916645.1 Opitutales bacterium
GCTTGAGCCTCGGCTGCGGCGCGCGGGCCGCGCCGATTCCGGCGGCGGAGCTGGACCGGCCGCCGACGGCGGAACGGGTCGCCGCCCTGCAGGCCGAGGCGGCGGGGGGCGGGTGGAAGGCCGTGGCGCAGGAGCTCCGCGGCGCGGCCGTGGGCCTCTACGAGCGGGACCGGCCGGCGGCGCAGGCGTGGTATTACCTCTTCCGCTGGGCGGACTGGTTCGGGCAGACCGAGGCGGATGCGGTGCCGCGCTGGGTCGCGGCGGTCCAGCGGGCGCGGGCGGGAAACGCCAACATGCCCACGCAGTACGCCACCGGGCCGGAGCCGCTCGGCGACCTCTGGCCGGCGGAGCTCCGGGCGTTCGCGATGGGCTCGGCGGATTTTTCGGAGCAGTTCTTCACGCTGCTCTCGCCCCTCGACCAGCCGGCGATGGTGCAGTCGATCCTGGCGGACCTCTGGCGGCGCAATCCCGCCGAGTTCAAGGAATACGCCAGCCTGGCGCTGGCGATCGCCGTGGTCTATGACGTGCCCCCGCCGCCGGACTGGCCCCACGGCCAGGTGAGCCAGCAGGCGTTGTCGCGCCAGCTTCCGCCACCGGCGGACGTCTTCGGCTTCTTCGTCAAATCCGACCGCGCCGGAGCCACCCTGTACCGCCTGCGCCAGCTGCCGGCCGCCGACCTGAAATTCGTGGTCGATACCACCGCGACGTTTGAGGAGCTGACCTGGGCGCAGAAGGCCGGGTCGACCTCGCTGGCCACGCTGGGCAGGCTCTACGACCTCGTGCGCTACCGCCGCGACCGGCTCGTCAGCCGCGTCGCGATGTGGCCGCTGCCGACCTACCGCCTGCCGGAGATCGTCGCCGCCGGCGGCATCTGCGTGGACCAGGCGTACTTTGCGGCGACGGTGGGCAAGGGCCGCGGGGTGCCGACGCTGCTCTTTCGCGGCGCGGGCCTCGACGGCCGGCACGCGTGGTTCGGCTACCTGAGCGCGCCGAACCGCTGGACGCTGGATTGCGGGCGCTACGCCGAGCAGAAGCTGATCGCCGGCTATGCGTTCGACCCGCAGACGTGGACGAACATCTCGGACCACGAGATCGCATTCCTCAGCGAAGGCTTCCGGCGGCTGCCGCTGTACCGGACTTCGGTGCGGCACGCCCAGTTCGCCGAGGTCTATCTCGCCGGCGGCGATTTCGCCGCCGCCGCCCGGGCCGCCCGCAGCGCGGTCAATGTGGAGCCGCGGAACCTGCCCGCGTGGGTCCTCCTGATCGGCGCCCTGCAGCGCCGGCCCGCGCCGGCGCCGGAGGTGGAGGGTGTCCTGCAGGAGGCCGCCCGGGCCTTCCAGCGGTATCCCGACCTCGAGGCGGAGTTCCGCAACGCGTACATCGGGAGCCTGCGCGCCCGCGGCGAGACGAGCCTGGCGGACCAGCTGGAGCGCGGCGCGGCGCAAAAATACGCCGGCGGCCGCCAGGACCTCAGCGTCCAGGAGGCGCGCGACATGCTCCGGCGCAGCCTGGAAAAGGACACCCTCGATGACCGGATCCGCACCTATTACCGGGTGCTGAAAACCTACGGCCCGGGCGCGGGCATGGACTTCTACGATCAGATCGTGGCGCCGTTCGTCGACCACCTGCTGCAGAACGACCGGGCCACCGAGGCGGTGCAGGCGGTGGCGCAGGCCCGGCGCACCCTGCGCGTGGAGGCCAACGGCCAGCTGGACGCCGAGCTCACTGCACTGGCCGAGCGGGCACAGAAGGCCCAGCACTAGTCGCGGCCGGAGGCAAAGTGACCGGGATCAAGTATCAAGTGACAAGAAGGGGATTCTCGGGGCGCTGTCCTGGTACTTGATACTGGGCCCTTGAGACTTGCGTGCCGCGCGGGCCTAGGGTCCGCTCGCGGCGGCGGGCCCGGAACCCGGCCCCGGGGTGGCGACGGAAAGCACCGCCCGCACCCGCGCGTAGAGCTCCTTCATCTCATACGGCTTGTGGAGGAAGCCGGCCAGCCCGCCCGCCCGGAAGCGCTGGTGCAACTCGTGCTCGCTGTAGCCGCTCGCCAGAATGACGGGCACGTCCGCCCGGATCCGCCGCAATTCCTCAAAGGTCTCCTCGCCGCTCAGGCCCGGCATCGTGAGGTCGAGCAGCACGCAGCCGATCTCGGCCGCGTGCTTGCGGAACAGATCCACCGCCTCGTTGCCGTCGGCGGCGCGAAGCACGGCGAAGCCGAAGCGCTCGAGCATCTTGGCCGCGACCAGGCGCACCGAGTCCTCGTCGTCGACCAGCAGGATGGTCCCGTGGCTCCGCCAGGGCGGGGGCTCCGTTCCGGCCCCGGCCGGTTTCGCCGCCTCCTTGCTGGCGGGGAAGAAGACCTGGAACGTCGTGCCGCGGCCGCGTTCGCTCTCGACCCGGATCAGGCCGTTGTGCTTGCGCACGATGCCCTGCACCGCCGCCAGCCCGAGGCCGCGCCCGGCGAACTTCGTCGTGTAGAACGGCTCGAAGATCCGCGGCCGCAGGTCCGGATCGATGCCGCCGCCCGTGTCGGTCACCTCCAGGTAGACGTACGATCCCGGGGGCCGCGGGTCGGCCGGGCTGATCCGGCGCAGGAAGGCCTCGTCGCACTGCATCGCCCCGGTGACGAGGGCAATGTCCCCCTCGGCGTCGCCGATGGCCTCCGCGGCGTTGAGGACGAGATTCATCACGACCTGCCGGATCTGGGCCGCGTCGGCCTCGATGAACGGGAGGTCGGGGGCCAGCTGCGTGCGCAGCCGGGTCCGCTTGGAGATGGAGACGCCGAAGAGGTGAACCAGTTCCTGGATCAGGCGCGACAGGTTGACCGGCTCCACCGCAAACCGGCCCTTGCCCGCGTAGGCCAGCATCTGGCGGCAGAGCTCGGCCGCGCGGCCGGACGCGGTCTCGATCTCCTGGAGGCTGGAGCCCGCCCGCGAGTCCGGCGCCACGTCCATCCGGGCGAGGCTCGCGTGCCCGAGGATCGCGGTGAGCAGATTGTTGAAGTCGTGGGCGATGCCGCCGGCAAGGACGCCCAGGCTCTCGAGCTTCTGCGTTTCCTGCATCCGCCGCTCGAACTCGCGCTGCTGCTGCTCCGCGAGCGCCGCGGCGATCACCTGGGAGGCGGTCGCGGCGATATCGTCCAGCAGGCCTTCCTCGGCGGTCAGGACCGGCTTCTGCCCGAAGAACGCGAGCACGCCGATGGGCTGCCCGTCCGGAGTGGCCAGCTTGCGACCGGCAAAGGAAACCAGGCCGAGCGATTCCGCCCACGTCCGGTCCCGCACGATGGGATCGTTGAGCACGTCGTTGGTGACAAAGCCGGATTCGGTCCCGGCCGCGACGCGCCCGAGGCGGTAGGCGCCCAGCGGGATCCGGCGCTGCTCGCCGTCGAGGCG
>JBAIXJ010000801.1:0-17472 GCA_037916645.1 Opitutales bacterium
CGCGGTTGCTGACGTCGTTGCGGTTGCCGAAGCGGCCGCTGAAGCCGACGTAGGGCTTGCCGAGATTCGGATTGGGCGTGCCGTCCTCGAACGGGACGCCGTTCTTTCCATTGGGCGAGCCGTCCGAGTAAACCCGGTTGAAGTCGATGTTGAGGGAGTCCTGCTGGAGCAGCCGGACGTTGCCGCTCCGGTACCACTCGCGATTGTAGGAGGCCTCAAAGCCGGTCAGATCGTTGAAGAAGGTCTGGGCCAGGTTCAGGTTGTAGGTGCGGAAGCGCTGCCATTCCCATTTGGTGGGGCCGTCGAGCAGCTGGTTATAGAAATCGAACACCGACGGGTCCGTGAGCGACTTGTCCTTGTAGATGCCGAACTGCCAGGCGGGAAGGTCGCCGTAATACAGGCGGGCCTTGCTCGCGAAGGCCGAGTAACTCGAGACGCTGGCGGGCCGCTCGTAGATCGTCACCGAGCTGGACCGGGTGCCGTTGCTGCCGTTGGTGTCCATGCCATGGTTGCCCGTGGGCTCCCAATTGATTGCCGTGCCCTGGGTCGCGTTGTTGTACTGGAAGACGAACGCCGGGCTGCTGAACACGTCCGACATCGAGCCGGAGATCCAAGGCTGGAAGAATTCGTTGGGGGTGCCGGAATAGGCGATGGACGGCGGGAAGACCGGAGGATTGCCGGGATATTTTCCGCCCGGACCGTTGTGCGAGGGGCGGTCAAAGCCGTGGTACGGCACGCCCGAGTTGTCGTCCTCGTTCTGCTGCGGACTCACGGTCAGCTTGTTCAGGTACGGGTAGGAGAATACCTGGTTCGCCACGTTGCGGCCGGTGTAGTTGCCGCTGTAAAACCACGGCGTGATCAGGTCGTTGGGCGGGAGTTCGCGCGGGGTGTTGCTGCTGACCTTGCCAAACTCGATGTTGGCCTTGATGACCGTCCGGGCGTTGCCCTTCTTCAGGAAACCCGGCTCGTAACGGACGGCGCCATAGATGCGTTTCTGCAACGAGTAGGCGGGATCCTGCTTGTATTTCTGGTCGTTGCGGACGGCATCGATGCGGATCGCGAGTTCGTTCTTGAGCAGGACCCTGTTGATATCGAGCGTCGCCCGGGTGCTGCCCCAGCTGCCGAGGCGGAAGGACACCTCGTTGGAGTCCTTGAAGGAGGCCTGCTTGAGACGGGTGTTGATGATGCCCGCCGGGCTGCCCTGGCCAAACAGGATCGAATTGGGGCCGCGCTGCAGGTCCACGCCGTCGACGTTGTAGCCTTCCCACGGGATGCTCGTGAGGAAGTACTCGCGGGTGTTGTCGGCCGAGGTCAGGCCGCGGACACGCGTGTTCGTGTTCGGGTTGGTGAAACGAAACGATTCGTCGAGGTGCGAGCCGTCGCCGGCGCCCGCGTAATTGCCATAGATGCCGCCGACCTCGGTGTTGGTCGTGTACTGGAGCAGCGACTGGTTGTCCGTGGCCGCGATGTCCTTGAGGTACTGGGCGGTCACCACGGTCACCGCGTTGCCGATGTCGCGCAAGTCGGTGTTGAGGCGGTTGCCCGCGAGGGTCGTGGCCGCCGTGTAGCTGTTCTCCGGTGCCGCCGTGACTTCAAACGGCGACAGCTTGACCACCTCCTCCTCCGGGGGGGCAGCGGTCGTCTCGGGGGTAAACGCCGGTGCCTGCGTCTCGGTGGTCGCAGTGCCCGCGCTCGTGGGGGTACTGGGGGCCTGCTGAGCCAGAGCACCGGAAGTGGCGAAGAGGAACCATGTGCCCAACGCCACGAACAACGGTCCATGATTGGTCCGATTTTTCATGTGCTATTACGGTGTTAGTTGAGAGCCAGCCCTCTACAGGGTTGGGCTCCAGGAAGCTGGACGAACCTGGGGTAACGAGGAGCGTTGGAGGCGCTCCGCTTGGATTAACGTAGAGAAAACAACGATTCCGCGTCGAGCGAAACACTGTCCTTGTTCTAACAGTAGAACCGGATTTTCCCGGCGGCGCGGGTCACCGATCCGGGTCGGCCGCCGCCGGTCGATCCCGGCCGGCGCCGCACCATGCCCCAAGCAGCCAGGCGTTCCAGAGGAATGCCCGCTGGTCCTCCCGGCCCGCGCGATGAGCCGACCACGCCCGCTGCAGGAAGCCGGCGTTCAGCCCCGCCGGCAGCGATTGGCTGTCGACCGTCAGCGCGCCCCGCCGGAACCACGCACCCACCGGAACCCCGAACCCCTTCTTGGCCCGGCGGAGCACGGCCCGCGGCAACACCGGCTCCAACGCCTTTTTCAGCAGGTACTTGGTCTGCCCGCGGCGGAATTTCCACCGCCACGGCAGCCGCCGCACGAAGTCGACCAGATCGAGGTCGAGGAATGGCAGCCGCGCCTCGAGCCCGTGCAGCATGGTGGCCCGGTCCAGCTTCACCAGCATGTCGTCCTGCAGGTACAGCCGCGTGAAGAACTGGAGCGTCCGGTCGACCGGGTCCGGCTGACGGCAGCCGTCCCACACGGCGATCGCCTCGGCAAAGACCTCCTCCGGGTCCGCCGGCTCGCCGAACAGCTCCGCCAGTTCGGCCGGCTCCAGCGGGGCCATCCAGACCGGCAGCCACAGGCGCGCCGGGTGCCCCAGCCCGCGCAGCGTGCGCTTGATCCGGAAGTCGGCGCTCATGTTCCGGTGCGACACCGGCAGGCGCGCCGCCAGCAGCCGGAGCGCCTGGTGGGCGGGCCGCGGCACCCACCGGGCATATGCCTCCGCCGCGCGCAGGGCGCGGAATGGATCGTAGCCCGCAAACAGCTCGTCCCCGCCGTCGCCGCCGAGCGCGACGGTGACATGGCGGCGGGTGAAACGGCTCAGCAGCCACGTCGGCAGCAGGGACGGATCGCCCATCGGCTCGTCGAGGCGGGCGGCGATTTCGGGCAGCAGGGCGCGGGCGTCGTCCAGGGCCAGGGTCTCCGCGTGATGGTCCGTGCCAAAGTGCTCCGCGACCCGGCGGGCGGGCCCCGATTCGTCGAAGCTGGCCTCGGTGAAGCCGACGGTGAAGGTCGCCAGCCGGCCGGCCGGGACGTGCCGGGCCGCGAAGGCCGTCACCGCAGAGGAGTCGATGCCTCCGCTCAGGAAGACCCCGACCGGCACGTCGGCCACCAGGCGCCGGCGTACCGCCTGCTCGAGCAATGCGCGCAACTCCTCGCCCCACGTGGCGACCGGATCCTTGGGCTCATGTTCGGTGGGCTCGAGTTCGAATTCCCAGTAGCGCCGGAGGTCGAGGCGCCGGGCGGCGAGGTCCAATGTAAACGAGTGTCCGGCCGGGAGCTTCCGCACGCCCTCGAGCAACGAGTGCGGCGCCGGGATGAATCCGTAGCCGAAGAACTTCCGGAGGCTGGCGCGGGACAGCGCCGTCGGCGCCGCGGGATGCCGGCGCAACGCGCCCAGCTCCGAGGCAAACAGGAACGCCTCCGGGCGCTTCGCGTAGAACAGCGGCTTTTCCCCAAAACGGTCCCGGCTGCCGAACAGGCGTCCGTTGCGCCGGTCGCAGAGCACGAACGCCCACATGCCGTTGAGCCGGCGGGGCAGGTCCTGGCCCCACTCCCGGTAGCCGTGCAGCAACACCTCGGTGTCCGAATGGTCGGTGACGAACCGGTGCCCCCGCGCCTCCAACTCGCGCCGCAGCTCACCGAAGTTGTAGATCTCACCGTTGAAGATGACCACCAGCTGCCCGTCCGCCGTGGCCATCGGCTGGCCGCCGCCCGCGAGGTCCAGCACCGCGAGCCGGCGGTGGCCGAAATGCACGCCGCGGGCCGGATCCCGCCAGTAGCCCGTCGCGTCCGGCCCCCGGTGGGCCAGCGCGTCGGTCATCGCCTCCAACGCGCCGTCAATCCCCGGGCCGACGTAGCCGGCGATGCCGCACATGGCTCAGCGGCCTTCGTCGGCCGGCAGGTTGACGGTCGAGGCGACCCGGTAGGTGCGCTTGCCCTGCGACTCGTGGTAGGTCCGGTTGCCGATTTCCGCGATCAGCCCCAGCAGCAGGCACAGCACGCCGGTGAAGAACATCGTGGTGCAGAGAAGCGGGAGCGGCGTCTGGATGAAGGTCTTGCCGCCCCAGAACTTGTAGTACACCGCCGCCAGGCCGGCGAGCAGGCTGACGGCGAAGCTCAGCAGCCCGCAGGTGCCGAACACATAGATCGGCTTCTGCGAATAGCGGTGGAGGAAAAGCACCACGAACAGATCGAGCAACACCTTGAAGGTCCGGTTCAGGCCGTAGTGCGACGCCCCGCTGGTCCGCGGATGATGCGCGACCGGCAGCTCGGTGATGCGCGCGCCGTTCCATTTCGCGTAGACCGAGATGAACCGGTGCATCTCGCCGTAGAGATGCACGTCCGCCAGCGCCTCGCGGCGGTAGGCTTTCAGGGAACAGCCGTGGTCGTGCAGGCGCACCCCGGTGGCCCAGGAAATCAGCCGGTTCGCGAGCCGGCTCGTCAGGATGCGGGTGACCGGGTTGTCCTTCCGGTCGCGACGCCAGCCCGAAACGAGATCAAAGCCCTCGTTGAGGCGCGCCACCAGGCGCGCGATATCCGCCGGGTCATTCTGCAGGTCGCCGTCCATCGTGACGATGATCCGGCCGGCCGCCCGTTCGAATCCGGCCATCATCGCGGCGGTCTGCCCGTAGTTGCGCCGGAGGTTGACGGCCTTGAGCCAGGGCCGCCCCGCGGCGGATTCGGCGAGCAGGCGGGCGGAATCGTCCGTGCTGCCGTCGTTGACGACAATGACCTCGTGGTCCGGGGGCCACGCGGGGCGCGCCTGTTCGAGGCGCGTCAGCAATTCGGGCAGCGACGCCGCCTCGTTGAAGCTCGGGATGACAACAGACAGGTCCATGTCGGCGGAACGGGTGAATCCTGGCGGCCGCGGCGGTCCCACGGCGAAAGCGGGACCCATTCAAACCCACCGCCGCACGCTTGCCCATGCCGAAATGCAGCGCTCGAGCCGGAACTGGAGGCAGCGGATCCGACACCTCCGGACTCCGGCGGGCCGGGTTCCGCCGGCCGCCGGATCAGCCGTCGAATCGTCGCTCCCGCCGCAGGCTCGCCTTCCAGCTCACCAGCTTGCCTTCGTAGATGAGCAGGTTCAGCTCCTGCGTGACCGTGCGCAACTCCCGGGAGTAAACCGGGCTCGACACGGTGCGCTGCTGGCCGGAGATCGGGTCGATGTACGGCTGATCCTCGGTGCGGGTGGCAACCAAGTCGACGTCGGTACCCGCCGTCCTTTCGTACACCCAGATCTCGCCTCCCTGCGTCTGCATGGGGCGCACCTCGCGCGGCTTCCCAAGGATGGCCCGCACCTGGTCGGCGGTCATGCCCCGGGTCAGGGTTTGCCACGGATCTGTCGCCGCGGCCCCCGGTTGCGCGGTCGGCGCGGGCGATGTGCCTGCGCAACCCGTCAGTGCGAGCCCACCCAAAGTCAGCCAGAGGAGGAATCTGTTGGAGCGCATCATATCGTAGAACACCGGGCTCGCGCCTTGTCCTTTCGCATCAGGCTCGCGCCGGAAGCCGATCGTTGGCAAGTGGCTCGGTCGTCTATTGTTAGACGGCATCTTATTTTGTGCCCGACCGGCGGCGCGGAAAGATCGCGGCCGTTGATCTCGCCGCCTGCCATCCAACCGCGCCCTCGTTTGCACCCGGGGATGCTCACCGCGACCGCTCGTTCCCCTTGACAGCCGGGGCCATCCGCCTGTTCTCCAATCTGTGCACGGTCCAAATTGTGGCGCTCCGGCCCCCGCCGCCGCCGCCGGTTCCCCCTCAATCGCCCTCCCATGTCGCCCGCCTCTCCTGCCTTTAGGGACCCGAAGCGGCCCCTTGCCGACCGCGTGACGGATCTGATTTCGCGCCTGACGCTGGCGGAAAAGATCAGCCAGCTCATGCACGACAGCCCCGCAATCGAGCGGCTCGGGGTGCCGGCCTACAACTGGTGGAACGAGGCCTGCCACGGCATCGGCCGCAATGGCCGCGCCACCGTGTTTCCCCAGGTGATCGGTCTGGCCGCCACGTGGAACCGCGCCCTGCTCCACGACGTGGCGACGGCCATCTCCGATGAGGCGCGCGCCAAGCACCACGCCGACGCGGCCGCGGGCCGACGCGGCCAGTACCAGGGGCTCACGTTCTGGACGCCGAACATCAATATCTTCCGCGACCCCCGCTGGGGCCGCGGCCAGGAGACGTTCGGCGAGGATCCGCATCTGACCGCCGAGCTCGGAGTGACCATGGTGCGCGGCCTGCAGGGGAGCCATCCCCACCTGCTCAAGACCGCCGCCTGCGCCAAGCATTTCGCCGTGCACAGCGGCCCCGAGGCCGAACGCCACGGCTTCGATGCCCGGCCCACGCCCAAGGATCTGGCGGAAACCTACCTGCCCGCCTTCGAGCAGCTCGTGCGCGCCGGGGTCGAGTCCGTGATGGGCGCGTACAATCGCGTCAACGGCGAGGCCTGCTGCGGCAGCCAGTTTCTGCTCGTCGACACGCTGCGGAAGGCCTGGAAGTTCGAGGGCCACGTGGTCAGCGACTGCGGCGCCATCGCCGATTTTCACGAGCACCACCACGTCACGGCCGACGCCCCCGAGTCGGCCGCCCTCGCCGTGCGCATGGGCTGCGACCTGAACTGCGGCTGCACCTACAATTCGCTCTACGACGCCGTCCAGCGGAAGCTCATCAGCGAGGCGGAGATCACGGCGGCGCTGCGGCGCCTGTTGGTGACGCGCTTCAAGCTGGGTCTCTTCGATCCGCCGAAGCGCGTGCCCTGGGCCTCGCTCCGGCCGCGCGTCATCGACAGCCCGGCGCACCGCGCCCTGGCCCGGCGGGCGGCCGCCGAGTCGATCGTGCTGCTCAAGAACGCGGGCGGCATCCTCCCCCTCCGCCGCGACCCGACGAGCCTGCTCGTCGTCGGGCCACAGGCCGCCAGCGGCGACGTGCTCCTCGGCAACTACTACGGCGTCTCGCCGCGCCTGGTCACCGTCCTCGAAGGCATCATGGGGCGGGTGGCCGAGGGCACGCGCCTGGAGTACCGCGCGGGCTGCCCGCTCAACCAGCCGCCCACGCCCGGCATCGACTACACCTTTCCCACCGCCAAGGAGGCCGAGGTCGTCATCGCCGTCCTCGGCCTCGACCACACGCTGGAGGGCGAGGAGGGCGACGCCGTGGCCTCCACGTCGGGCGGCGACCGCGCCGCGATCGAACTGCCGGTCTGCCAGCGCGCCTTCCTGCTCGAGCTGCGCAAGCACGCCCGGAAGCTCGTGCTCGTCCTCACCGGCGGGAGCGCCCTCGCCATCCCCGAGGAGCACGAGTGCTGCGACGCGGTTTTGCAGGTCTGGTATCCCGGCTGCGAGGGAGGCCATGGCGTCGCCGATGTGCTCTTCGGCGAGGTTTCGCCCTCGGGCCGCCTGCCCGTGACCGTGCCGCGGCGCACCGCCGACCTGCCGCCCATGGCCGACTACGCCATGCGCGGCCGCACCTACCGTTTCGCCACGGCGGAGCCGCTGTTTCCCTTCGGCTTCGGTCTCAGCTACACGCAATTCGAGTACGAGCACATCCAGACGAGCACCGCCAGCCCGGCGCCCGGCAAGGGCGTCGTCGTCACGGCGACCGTGCGCAACACCGGCAAGCGGGATGCGCAGGAGGTCGTGCAATGCTACGTGGTGCCGCCCCCGGACTGGCCCGACGCGCCCCGGGCGACGCTCGTCGGTTTCCAGAAGGTCGCCATTCCCCGGGGAAAATCCGTCCGCGTGCGGTTTGCCCTGAGCGCCGACGCCCTGCTGCAGGTGGACGCGGCTGGCCGGCGCGTGCGCGCCCCCGGGCGCTATGAACTCGTGGTCGGCGCGGCGTCGCCGGGCCCCCGGGCCCTCGCGCTGGGGGCACCCGCCCCGGTCACGGCGGCGCTGACGATCAAGGCCGGTTGACCCATCTATGAAAGCGCTCGTTCTCGAGCGGAAGGGCGAATTGCGGCTGCGGAACCTGGCCCTGGAGGAGGCGCTCGGTCCCCATGACGTGCGGGTGCGGATCCACACGGTCGGCGTCTGCGGCAGCGACGTCCACTATTACCAGCATGGCGCGATCGGCCCGTTCGTCGTGCGCGCGCCGCTCGTGCTCGGCCACGAGGCGGCCGGCGTGGTCGAGGCCGCCGGCGCGGCGGTGACGGACCTGCGGGTTGGTGACCGCGTGTGCATGGAGCCCGGCGTGCCCGACCCGAACAGCCGGGCCGCGCGCCTCGGCCTCTACAACCTCGATCCCGCGGTCCGGTTCTGGGCCACGCCGCCCGTTCACGGCTGCCTGCGCCCGACGGTCGTGCATCCCGCCGCGTTCACCTTCAAGCTGCCCGACAACGTCGGCTTCGACGAAGGCGCCATGGTCGAACCGCTCGCGGTGGGGATGCACGCCGCCAACAAGGCGCGCCTGCGCCCCGGCGATGTCGCCGTGGTGCTGGGCGCCGGCACCATCGGCACCCTGACGGCACTGGCCGCCCTCGCCGGCGGCTGCAGCCGCGTCATCATCAGCGACGTGCAGGCGCCGAAACTTGCCATCGCCGCGGCCCTGGGTCCGATCACGCCCGTGAATGTCCGCACGGAGAATCTCGCCGAGGTGGTACGGCGCGCCACCGACGGCTGGGGGGCGGACGTGGTGTTCGAGGCGTCGGGCCAGGCCGCCGCCGCGGCCCAGGCCCTCGAGGTGGTGTGCCCGGGCGGGTGCGTGGTGCTGATCGGCATGCCGGGCGCGCCCGTGCCGTTCGACGTCGTCGCGGCGCAGGTGAAGGAGGCGCGAATCGAGACGATCTTCCGCTACGCGCATGTCTTCCCGCGCGCCCTCGCCCTGATGGGCAGCCGCCGGATCGATGTCCGCCCCCTGATCACCGATCGCTACGCCTTTGCCGACTCCGTGGCGGCGTTTGATTACGCTGCGAACCCGAAACCCACCAGCGTCAAGGTGCAGATCGAGGTGGGGTGAGGGCCGGCGGGAGCTTCGGCCCCGGCCGCCGCACGGGACCGGGAGCCGGGTTCCGCGGCCGTGGCGGGCACGCCGGGAGCGGCTTTCCGCCGCGGTGCTCCCGCTGGTCTATAAATAGAGCAACCCCCCTCTGTCAAAAAACTCCGCGGCCTCAGAGTATACCCTTCCGGCTTCCCGCCGGACGCTTTCGCTCCGTTCGCCCGAGCCGCCCCTTTCCCGATCCCCCGCCGATCCACGGCCCCCGGACGATCCCGGGAGACCGGTCCATCCCGAACCCAACTTTCACCCCCATCACCATGTCGAAAGAACGAGACAGTTTTGTCGAAGCCAAGCTGGCGAAAATGACCCTGGCGGAGAAATGCGGCCAGGTTCTCACCTTCACCTGGCGGGGCGCCTACCTGACGCCCTCGGGGATCGAACAGGTCACCCGACTGCACGCCGGCGGCCTCTGCCTCGAGCCCTACGCGCTCGAAACCTGCAAGAACCTGTATTGGGGGCGCTCGCAGGTCGACCCCAATTTCAAAAAGCCGAAGGACTGGTTCGACATCGCGCACACCTACTTCGACGACCGCAGCTTCGGCGTGAGCGTGACGCCGAAAGAGCTCACCGCCGCGCTCAACCAGGTGCAGCAGATCGCCCTGAACCGGCCGTCGGGCGTCCCCCTGCACATCACCATCGACATGGAGGGCGACTTCAAAAACGACTACACGGCCGGCCACGTCGTGCAGTTCCCGCCGCCGATGGGCATGACCGCCATCGGCGACCTCGACCTCGCCTACAAGGTGGCGAACACGCTCGGCAAACAGATGGCCCTCATCGGCATCACGCAGTTCTATCACCCGGTCTGCGACGTCAACATCAACCCGCTCAACCCCGAGATCGGCGTGCGGTCCTTTGGCGATGATCCGAAGGTCTGCGCCAAGTTCGTCGCGGCCACCGTGCGCGGGTACCAGGACGCGGGCATCGCCGCCACCGTCAAACACTTCGCCGGCCGCGGCGACTCGGCGACGGATGCGCACGACGTGCTGGATGTCTGCCGCGCGGACCTGAAGCGCATGCACGCGGTCGAGCTGGTCACGTTCCAGGCGGGCATCGACGCGGGGGCCAAGGCCCTGATGACGGCGCATACGATCTTCCCGGCCTTCGACAAGGAGTTCCCCGCCACCCTGTCGCGCAAGATCCTCACCGATCTGCTCCGCGGCGAAATGGGCTTCAAGGGCGTCATCGTCTCCGACGCCATCGGCATGGCCGCCATCCTGAAGAAGTGGCCGCTCCCCCAGGCGTGCGCCATGGCGATCGGTGCCGGCGTGGACACCATTCTCCTCAAGGCGGACGACGAGTCCCGCTCGCAGTGCTTCTTCGGCATCAAGGGCGCCGTCGAACGGGGCGAACTCCCCGAGGAACGGCTCACCGATGCGTGCCGGCGGCTGCTGCGCATGAAGTACGACCAGGGCCTGTTCCAGAAGGCCGGGAAGATGGACCCGGCGACAACGGACGCCCATGTCAACAGCGTCGAAGTCCAGAGCTTCTCCCGCGAGGTGGCGGAGAAGGCCCTGCTGGTGGTCCGCGACGACAAGAAGCTGCTGCCCCTGAGCAAGGACAAACGGATCCTGGTGATCGAGCAGGCCATCCCCTATTCGTTCCTCGGCAAAGACCTCTACAGCCATCCGCACATGTTCTGCGAGCAGATGGCCAAGCACTCGATCAACCTGATCCTGGACGACACGGCCTTCCACGCCGGCGACGAAGAGGTGGAGGAGGCGCTGCGACTGGCCAAGGGCGCGGACCTGGTCGTCATGACCAACTATTACGCCCGCATCGAAAAGCGCGGCAACAACCAGCACCTGGTGAAGGCCCTGAAAGCCGCGGGGCACACCGTGGTCGTCGTGACCAACTTCCCCTATCGCAAGGGGACGACCAAGGAAGCCGACGCGGTGGTCTGCAACTTCTCCGGTTCGCCGGATTCGATCCGGTGTGCCGCCGATCTGCTGTTCGGAACGATCAAGCCGTGTCCGACGACGAAGATGCCGATCGACCTGAGCGCGGAGCAGAACCTTCCGGAGGAGGTTCCCCCGCCGGTTGCGAAGGCCCCCGCGAAGAAGGCCGCGGGCAAAAAGGGCAATCCGTGGGGCGGCAAGTGCTAGGCCGGTGTCTCCCAGCTCCGATGAGGCCCGCCCACAGAGTGTCTTGGAGCGGCGACGCCCTCGTCGCCGATTTCCCCATTCGAGCACGCGACGCGGGCGTCGCGTCCCCATGAAATAGCCGGGCTGCCAGTCCCTGCGCCGTCGCGTCACCCTCCCGTTGAACGCGGCCGGCGCCCCGGCCCCAACGAGCCATGAGCGAACGCAAGACGCAGAAATCCACCGGGTTTGCGGTGCGCGACATCTATACCATCGCCGGACCCAGGATCGCCGGGATCTACGAACGGAACCGGATGGCGGTCCATTTTCAGGGCATGTCCAAGACCCTGCAGTTTCCGCAGACCGTGGCGCTGCAGGGCGCGCCCACGTGCTCGATCGGCATTTCGCCCTACGGCCTGTACAACCGCCTCAACGATGCCGGCCGCCTCATCCTGCTGAACCAGACGGCGGTCCAGCTCGGCTCCGCCCCGTACGTCCGCATCGGCGACCAGTGCACGCTGCTGACCCAGAAGCAGCCGGGAGAGACGGAGCTGCCCGACGACATCCCGGCGGTCAAAAACTACTACCCGCGCGCCGTCGCCGCGAAGAACGTCTCCCTCTCCCTCGCCCCGCCGTCGCTGGAGGTCGCCTTCAAGCTCGGGAAGATCCGGATCGTGCGCCGGCTCATTTCGCCGCTCCTCTCGGGCAATGACGAGGCCCTGACGCCCCTGGGCGTGGAGGAGTTCCAGGTGGAGAACGCCGGGGAGGAGGCCCAGGAGATCACGCTCGTCGTGCCGCGACCGTCGCTGGTGAACCTGCAGGAGAAGGAGCTCAAGCCGACGGATCAGGACAGCGTCTATGTCGCGACCGCGGCGACCCACGGCCAGAAACACGAGGCGTTTCAGGCCGCCGGCATCCGGGGCGTCATCATGGGCAGCACGGAAAGCCCCAACCGCATGGCGCTGGCCGTGCCCGAGCTCCCCGGGGTGGCCGTGGACACCCAGCCCTATTTCTGCCTGAACCGCTATACGGGCGATCTCCTCCTGAACGCGGACGGCAGCTTCTACGAAAAACGGCCGCCCGCGCTCCGCAGCGACTACGGATCCGCCGTCAGCCTGACCTTCACGGTCGGGCCGGACGCGTCCGTCACGGTCCCCGTGGCCGTGGTGCTGGACTTTCCGGAGCAGGCCTATATCGACGGGACGAAATTCGAGCGCAAATACGTCCGGCGGTTCGCGGCCCCGGAGGGGCGGACGCTCGCGATGGCAAAGCTCGCCCTCGACCGCCATCCGCAGTGGTGGGACCGGACGGTGGCGATCCAAAAGCGGATCTTTGATTCGATCCAGGCCAGCCCGTCCTACCAGGGCGACCGCGCCGGGGCGCTGCGCCTGACCCGGCTGATCCTGAACGAACTCCATTTCCCGCTCTCCAATGCCATCGTCTGGGTTGAGGACGAGCAGGGCAATGAGCGCGCCCGGTTCCTGGAGTGTTTCGACTACGCCTACATCGATCCGTCGGATGTCGACTGGTATTCGATGGTGCTGCTGATGCTCTTCCCGCGCGTGGAAAAGGATCTGTGCCAGGGGTTCATCGATTCGATCCTGGCCGAGGATCCCACGCCGCGTTTCTACCACTTTCACGCCTCGTTCGTCGAGGCGCGGAAGCATTTCCAGGAGCACCCGGAGGAATACGAGGGCCAGCCGCTGACGCAGGTCCGCGCGCCCTTCAAGACCAAGGGCAGCGTGGCGCACGACCTCGGGGCGATGCCCAAGGGCCATCCCCTGCGCAACGTCAGCGACTACGCCTGGTACAACAACAACTACTGGGTGGATCTGTTCCCGAAGCTGGCGATGCGCGTGCTGCGCAACGTGAAGTTCACCGGCGACCTGGATTTCCTGAAGCGGAACTGGGAGACGCTCAAGTTCGGCCTCGAGTCCCTGCTCAAGCTCGATTTCGACGGCGACGGCCTCCCCGAGGGCTATCCCGACGAGGTGAAGAACACCTTCGACAACCTGGTCCTCTTCGGCGCCGACGCCTACGACGCCACGCAGTTCCTCGGCGGCTGCCAGGCCATGATCAAGATGGCCCAGCTTCTGGGCGACAAGGCCGGCGGGGCGCGGATCAAGGCCGTGTTCGACAAGGGCTGGAGCAGCCTCGAGCAGCTCTGGCGGGAGACCAAGAACAAGCAGGGCGAGCCGCTCCAATACTACGTCACCTGCCTTGATCCGAAGACCGGCAACACCAACACCGACGTCTGGACCAACCAGCTCGACGCCCTGTGGTATCTGCTGGCCATCGGCGAGGAGCCGCTGATCCCCGAGGACCGCGCCCGGAAGATCCTGCAGACGATCTACCGGAACAACCGCTCCCACATGGGCTGGGCCATGTGCAAGACGAAGGACGGCAAGCCGGTGAAATCCGACCAGGGTAAGGACGTCTACACCACCTCCAACTACGTCTTCGCCCAGCTGCTGGACTACTACGGCATGGTCAAGGAGAGCAAGGAGGTCTACCGGCACATGGACCGCGTGGTTTTCGACTACGCCAACTCGCTGGTCACGCCGGACAACCTCCGGGCCGAGCTGGAGCAGGAGGCGGGCGAGTCCGCCCCCGGGCCGCACTACATCGTCGCGGCCTATCCGCGGCCGGGCGCCGTCTGGACGCACCTCGTGCTGAATCACATCAAGGAACGGCAGGCCCGGAGCCGGTCCCAGACCGTGGCGTCGAAGGATCTCCTCCCGTTCTTCGCCGGGCTGCTGAAGGGTCCGGAAGGCGGCGACTGAGCGGAGCGCCGGCGTGGCCGCCGCGGCATCGAGGGAGGGCCGATCCGACCTCCCGCCGCGCCGAGCCAGCCGGAGCCGCCGCGCCCACTGGCAATCAAAGAGAATCAAGCTATATGTCCCGGAAGTACGACATCACGTTCGTGGGCCACATGTGCTACGACGAAATCATCCCCTTCGGCGGCCAGCCCCACGTCGCGCCGGGAAGCGCCGTGTTGTGCGGCGCCATGGTCGCCCCCCGCGTCGGCCGGCAGGTCGCCGCCGTGGTGAAGATGGCGAAAAAGGACGAGCCCATCCTCCAGCCGCTGAAGGAGGCGGGCGTCGACACCTACCTGATCCCAAGCGAGGAGACCACGTACTCCCGGGTCTTTCACTACTCGGCCAACGTCGACGAACGCAAACTGACGCTCGTGAAATCCGCCGGCCTCATCTCCCTCCAGGATGTGCCGGCCCTGAGCTCGACCTGCGTCCATCTGGCCGGGATTTCGGACACCGAATTCGACCTGCCGCTGATGCACGGCCTGAAATCCCGCGGCCACAGCCTCTCGGCCGACATGCAGAGCTTTGTCCGCCACGTGACGCCCGTGACCCACGACATCGAGTACCGCGACGTCGCGGACAAAAAGGAAATCGCGGCCATGATGGACAAGCTCAAGCTGGACATCGTGGAAGCGAAGATCCTGACCGGCACCGACGACCTGGAGCAGGCCGGCATCATCGTCGAGTCGTGGGGCTGCCCGGAGGTCATGATCACGCATTCCCAGGGCGTGCTGGCGCGGGTGAAGGGCCGGACGTACTACGAACGGTTCTCCAACCGCAACAGCTCGGGCCGGACCGGGCGCGGCGACACCACGTTCTCCGCCTACCTGTCGTGGCGGCTGGACCACGACGTGGCGGCCTCGCTCAAGTTCGCCGCCGCCTTGGTCTCGCTCAAGATGGAGACGCCCGGCCCGTTCCGCGGAACGCTCGCCGACGTCCAAAAGCGATTGCAGGAAAAACACTCCGCTCCCTCGAACTGACGCTTTCCGATATGCCCGCGCAATTGGTTCTCCGGTAGGCCGCGGGCTTGCCCGCGCCGTCAAGCGCCAGCAAGCTGGCGGCCCACACGGTGCGGCGCAAAACCAGAACGCCGATTGACCCCAACCTCATGACCTCCCCCACCCAACGCCTCTCGTTCCGGGAAAAGGCCGGCTACGCCCTCGGCGATGCCGCGACCAATTTCTTCTTCCAGGCGATGATCTATTACCAGGGCAAGTTCTACACGGATGTCATGGGCTTGTCCTCGTCGGCCGCCGCGTTGCTGTTCCTCATCGTCCGCGGCTGGGACGCTGTCTTCGATCCCATCGTCGGCACCATGGCCGACCGCACGAACACCCGGTGGGGTAAATTCCGGCCTTGGGTGCTGTGGACCGCCGTGCCCTATGGCGTGGTCCTCTGGTCGGCTTACACGGTGCCGGGCTTCGGGGGCACCGCCAAGGTGATCTACGCCTACGTCACCTATGTGCTGTTGATGATGATCTATTCGGCCAACAACACGCCGTATTCCGCCCTCAACGGTGTGATGACCGGCGATGTCAACGAGCGCACGAGCCTGTCGCAGTTCCGGTTCGTCGCCGCGATGTCGGCCCAACTGATCGTGCAGGGTTTCACGCTGCCCTTGGTCGACAAGCTCGGCGCGGGCAACGTTGCGAAGGGCTGGTCCCACACCTTCGCGATCTTCGGCGTGATCGTGATCCTGTTCTCGCTCATCGCCTTCTTCGCCTCGCGCGAGCGCGTCCAGCCCGATCCCAAGCAGAAGACCTCCCTCCGCGGCGACATCGCCGCCGTGTTCAAGTGCCGGCCGTGGGTGGCCATGTTCCTGCTGACGCTCTTCGTCTTCACCACCCTGGCGCTCCGCGGCAACGCGCTCTACTACTACTTCACCTACTACGTGGACAAGGCGTCGCTCCTCGACTTCGTGCGGAACTTCGGCCTCGGCAACGTGGCCGTGGGCGAGGCCGCATGGTGGAAGACGGTGCTCGGGTGGTTCGGCTTCATCCTGACGCCTGATGGTTCGAACGCCTCGTCCGTCGGCTTCAGCCTGTTCAATATCGCCGGCACCGCCGTCACGATCCTCGGCGTCCTGTGCTCCAAGGCGCTGTCGGAACGGTTCGGCAAGAAAGCCGTGTTCACCACGGGCCTGGCCCTGACCACGGCGATCACGGTGGCCATCGTCTTTGTGCCGGCGAACGGCGTCTGGGCGCTGTTCGTCCTCAGCCTGCTCTGGCCCGCGGCCTACGGTCCGACGATCCCCCTGCTCTGGGCCATGATTGCGGACGTCGCGGACTACTCCGAATGGCAGAGCGGCCGACGCGCCACGGGCTTTGTCTACGCGGGCATCGTGTTCGCCCTGAAGGCGGGATTGGGATTCGGCGGCGCGCTGGCCAACGGCATCCTCGCCGCCTACGGTTACGTGGCCAACGTCGCCCAATCCGGCCAATCCCTGCGCGGCATCCAGCTCGCGGCCACCGTCTATGCGGGCATCCCGTTCGCTCTCGGCGTCGTCTGCATGCTGTTCTATCCGATCACCAAACGGCTGAACCTGCAGATCGGCGACGAACTCGCGGAGCGCCGGAAGAAATTCGCCGCCCCCTGAACCGGCCCCGCCGCGCGGGGTCTCCTCGTCCATGACCTGGCCGCGCCTCGTCCCCCTTTTCCTCGGGCTCGCGTGGGCCACCGCCGCCGGCGCGGACGGCCGCGGCGCCTTCGCCAGCGGGAACTATCCCAACCTGTTCCGCGACTGGCTGGGCCAATCGGACGCCGCGATCGCGGCGAA
Source organism: Opitutales bacterium (assembly GCA_037916645.1). Classification (GTDB taxonomy): domain Bacteria; phylum Verrucomicrobiota; class Verrucomicrobiia; order Opitutales; family Opitutaceae; genus Fen-1467. The sequence goes on from JBAIXJ010000801.1 coordinate 16,669, forward strand.
AATCGACGCCGCCTGGCGGCAGCTCTTCTCCGGCGACGAGAACTCGCAGCGCCTCTTCTACCCCGTGCCGGGCGACATGGCCTACGTGCCCGACATCGCCAACAACGACGTGCGCACCGAGGGCATGTCGTACGCCATGATGATCTGCGTGCAGACGGACCACCGGAAGGAGTTCGACCAGATCTGGCGGTTCGCCAAGCACTACATGGGGCACGCCGCCGGGCCGCTCCGCGGGTACTTCACCTGGCACGTCGCCTTCAACGGCGGCAAGCTGCGCGACGTGGGCCCGGCCCCGGACGGCGAGGAGTGGTTCGTCATGGCGCTGTTCTTCGCCTCCCACCGCTGGGGCGACGGCGAGGGCATCTTCAACTATGGCGCCGAGGCGCAGGCGCTGCTCCACGCCATGCTGCACAAGCACGAGGAGGAGGGTCGCGGGCCGATGACCGACATGTTCGACCGCGCCGCGAAACAGGTGGTCTTCGTGCCGCATCCCCCGGGCGCCACCTTCTCCGATCCGTCCTATCACCTCCCGGCGTTCTATGAACTCTGGGCCCGCTGGGCGGCCGCGCCCGAGGACCGGGCGTTCCTCGCCGAGGTCGCGCGGACCAGCCGCGACGTCTTTCAGCAGGCCGCGCATCCCCGGACCGGCCTGATGCCCGACTACTCCAATTTCGACGGGACCCCGCACGTCTCGCCCTGGGGTGGCCACTCCGAGTTCCGCTACGACGCCTGGCGCACGCTCGCCAATCCGGCGCTCGACTGGTCCTGGTGGGCCGCCGATCCGCGCGAGGTGGCGCAAAGCAA
>JBAIXJ010000802.1:0-2720 GCA_037916645.1 Opitutales bacterium
TCGGCGGCCCTGAAGGGCGTGCCGCGCGTGTCCGTGAACAACGTCAATAGCACTGTGGTGACCTACACTTACCGCGGTCCGTCGGACCCAACGCCGGTCAAGGAATACGAGCTGTGCTTCGTGTGCCACTCCTCCTGGACCACGCAGCCGGCCGGTCAGACCAACTACGCTGCGGTCTTCAACGCCAAGAACCCCTCCTTCCACCCGGTCGAGGGGACGACGCTGAATACGGGTATCAAGGCAGGCGCATTCGCCAACGGCTGGGGGCCCGGGATGTTGGTCACCTGCACCGACTGCCACACGAGCGACGACACCACCATCCGAGGCCCGCACGGCTCGGCGAACCAGTGGATTCTTAAGAAGCCCTACGTGCGCGCCAATTCGCCGGCGCACCCCAGCAACGGGATTTGTTACGAGTGCCACAGCGCCAGCGTCTATAACACCAGCGGGTCCACGCTCAGCCGCTTCACGGGGGTTGGCCGCGCCGGCCACACGCACGGCGGCTACAACTGTTACGCCTGCCACGAATCGCACGGTTCGACCGCCAAGCCCTTCCTGCTCGGCCACAGCGTGACTACCTATACCAAGACGGCCACTGGCGGCTCGTGCGACCCCTCCTGCCACGGCAGCGAGAGTTATACCGTCGGCTATGCGCGCTAAGCCCGAGGGAGACACCATGAAACGCTTCACTCCAGAAAGTTCAAGGTGCCTGGGCGCGCCGCTCGCGCTGCTGTGTGCCGCCGCCACTTTGGTCCGGGCCGCGGTCGCGCCTTCGGCGTCCACCCTCGCGCCGCTCGCGGCCGGCGTTGACGCGCCGACGCGCGTCGCGACAGATGGCAGCGGGAATGGCTATGTGGTTGATTCCACCGCCGGGCGCCTGGTGCTGCTGGACGCTTTCAACCGGGTGCTCGCGCAGAAGACCGGCCTGTGCACGCCGCTGGGGATCGCCGTGGATGCCGCCGGCCGCATTTACCTGGGCGAGGCGGACGCGGGCTGCGTTACTGTCTTCGACGCCCAATGGAACCCGCTCTACCAACTGGGCGCGGGGCGGGGGGAGTTCCTGCTGCCGAGCTACATCGCCATAGACCCCGGCACGGCGCCCGCCACGGTATATGTCAGCGACAGCCCGGCCAACATGCTGAAGGCCTACCGCGGAGGAGCGCGGGTGCGGACGCTCGGCGGGCCGGGCAGCAGCCCCACGGGATTCGATTTCCCGGCCGGCGTTTGGGTCAACGCTGCCGGCGACGTCTTCGCGGCGGACCAGAACTACCAGCGGGTGCTGGTATTCACGCGCGACGGAGCTTTTCTGCGCGCCTTCCTCCTGGGGCCATGGGACGCGCTGGGATCCGCGGGACGCCCAGCTGGCATTACCGGGGATAGCGCAGGACGGGTTTATGTCGCCGACACGTTCCAGGACTTCGTCAAGGTATTCGACGAGCAGGGTAGTTTGCTCGCCACGATCAGTGGTTACGGCGCCGCGCCGGGGCAGCTCCGGTCGCCAGCGGGCATCGCGCTCGACCCGCAGCAGCGGCTCCTGGTCGCCTCCCCCAACACCAGCCGTGTTGAGGTCTTCGGCTTGGACTGCTTCACCCAACTGGCCGCGACGCCCGCGAGCCGGACAGCGCCGGTCGGCGGGACCGTCACCTTCAGCGCGGCGCCCGGTTGCCTTGGACCCTGGACATTCCAATGGCGGAAAGGGACCAACAACCTGGCCGATGGGGGCGTTGTCTCCGGCGCCACCAACGCGACGCTGGTGCTGGCCGGCGTAACGGCGGGGGACGCGGGAACTTACTCGGTGGTCATGACCGGGCCGGGCGGGGCGGTCTCAAGTCCTGAAGCCCAGCTCGCCATCACGCCGCCGCCGGCCATCACCGCGTCGCCGGCCAGCCGCACGGTGCCGGTGGGCGCGACGGTCGTGTTGAGCGCGGCGGCGAGCGGCAGCGATGTTCTCTGGCGCTGGTTCTACAACGGCCTCGAACTCTATACGCCCAACACCAACACACTCGTGCTGACCAACGCCCAGCTTTGGGCCACGGGCAGGTATTGGGCGGTGGCGACGAATTCCGCCGGCTCGGCAGCGACCGCGCAGGCCGCCCTGACGGTGCTGACTCCGCCCTTCCACATCAGCGGGCCGACCAACCAAACCGTCGCCGAGCACAGCACTGTCTCGTTCACCGTGACGACGGGGGGCGCGGCCCCGCTCCGCTACCAGTGGTACTTCGGACAAAGCGCGCTGGCCGGCCAGACGAGCGCCACGCTCCTGCTGACAAACGTGTCGCCGGCTCGCAACGGCAGCTACTACGCCCAGGTGACGAACGCCGTCGGAGCCACCAATAGCCCGGCGGCCACGCTCACCGTGCTGCCGGACACGGCGCCGCCGGTCGCGCTCGTCGCCGCAGGCGGTGCGGCCACGAGCCGCACGATTCTGGTGTCCTTCTCCGAGGCGCTGAGTGTCGCGTCGGCGCAGCAGCCGTCGAAGTATCAGCTCCTCGGCCCGGGCGGGTTGGCCGTCGTAAGCGCGCAGGTGACCAACAGCTCCAAGGTCCTGCTGACCCTCAGCGGCAATCGCAGCGCCGGCGACGATTACGCCCTCCGCATTCAGGATGTGGCTGACACTGCTTATAATCCAAACCTCATCTCCCCCAATCCGACCATTCTCTCCGTGCTGGTGGCCGACGCCTTCGGCAGCGCCGCCTGGTGGCCGCTGGACGAAGCCGGCG
>JBAIXJ010000803.1:0-4796 GCA_037916645.1 Opitutales bacterium
TCACTCCTTCCCTTCAGCGTCCGTCGGAGCGACGCGAACCGCTGCGAGCAGTACCGGATCTCGTCGGCCGCCAGGGGCGGCCCGACTTCGGCGAGCAGCGAGAGTGCGTAGTGGTACGGAAATCGCCTCCACCCGCCCCGGCCATCGCGGTGCCGCGCCAGCGTGCGCAACGCCCGCGGCAACGTGTCGCGGTGCCTGGGATAGCCGCCGGCGGCGAGGCACCGCCAGAACGCGATCGAGCACCGGCCGCAGCAGTACATCCCGTCGCGAATCGTCGTGCTCCCCTCGTGGCCGAAAATTCGCCGGCCGAGGCGCGCCTCCGATTCTTTCAACGTCGGGCATGCCTGCCCGGTCTCGCGGCGGATGATCGACAGGACCCGCGTCGCCTCCTCGGCGGCGATATGCGCCCGGCCCACACGCGAAGTGATCATTTCGCCGGTCAACACCCGGAACTCGCGCGTCCAATCCGTTGCCGTGAGAGCGAAGCTCCCGGCGTAGGCTCCGGGCTCCCCCAGGCGCGTCGTCAGCCAGTCCCGCAGCGCCCGCGCCTCGCCCCGCCACGGCCGGCCGCGCAAAACGGCGTCGTTGAAGCGGTCAACCGTGCTGAGCAACGAAGCTGGATCCAGGATCGCCACCAAAGGATACTCTGGCGGGAACGCCTGGCGACGCCGAGTCCGAAAAGTGCCACCCCGCCGCACCCCTGAAGGGATCTTGTTCCGCCCGGCGTTATGCGTCATGGTCGCCCCCGGCGGCCGGCTGCCGACATGGTCCTGGGCCGTCTCGGCGGATCGACCGGTCCCTCCAGCTCAACCCACCCCGATCCATGAATCGCAAGGAATTCCTGCGAAGCTGCGCCTGCGGCTTCTGTGCCTGCGCCGTGCTCAACGTCCCCATGGCCGCCGCCGACGACGCGGCGCCCGCCCCCGCAAAGCCCACGCCCGAGGACTGGCGCTTCGGCTTCGTCAAGCAACGCTACGGCAAGCTGCTCGAAAACCTGAACCGCCGGATGGGCGACGCCGGCCTCGACGAAGCCCTGCGGGAACAGGGCCGATTCTGCGCCAGCACCTACGACCTGGTACAAAAGCACAAGGGCGACCTCGACGGCTTCCTGCCCGCCTTCATCGAGCAGACGAAACAGGCGGTCACCTACGACAAGACCAAGGGCCTGATCACCGTCGCCGGCCCGGAGACCAAGGACTGCTTCTGCCCGCTGATCGACACCAAGACCGCGCCCAAGAGCGCCTGCAACTGCTCGCTCGGCTGGAACCAGTACGTCTTCGAGACCACCTCCGGACGGAAGTGCGAGGTCACGCTCAAGGAATCGGTCCTCCGCGGGGGCAAGCGCTGCGCCATGGAGATCAAGATCACCGACCAGCCGGTGGCTTGAGGCCCCAGGTAGGGCGCGACGGCCCGGCGCGCCGATCCGCATCTCAATGGTGTAGCTGCACGCGCCCGCCGGCCATAGCGCGAAGCGCGACGGCTGGTGAGCGTCCGGATCCGGCACCTCCGCGTCCTCACGGACGCGGCTACGATGGCTCAAGCGGACGGCCCAACGGTCCGTCCCTACTCCGGTTGCCCGGTTGGTACGCCCAACGCCAAACAATGAACTCCAAACCCGGAACCGCACCGCCTTGGGTGGCGCGGTTCCTCCTTGCCTCGTATCAACGAATCCGTATCCGTTGATACGTCAATGGAACCCGACCGGCCCATCTCGGAGCTCTTCGCCCAGGGGCGCCCGCTGCGCTCGCTGGAGTTCTTCCCGCCGAAGGATGACGCCGGGGTCGAGGCGCTGCGCCAGACGGCGGGCGCGCTTCGCCGCATTCAACCGGATTTCGTCTCCGTCACCTACGGCGCCGGCGGCAGCACCCGCGAGCGGACCGCCCAGGTGTCGGCGATGCTGAAGGCCGAGTTCGCCTTCACCGTCATGCCGCACCTCACGGCCGTGAATCACACGCTGGCGGAGATCGCCGCCATCGCGAAGGGCCATTACGCCCGGGGCATCCGAAACATCATGGCCCTCCGCGGCGACGTGCCCAAGGAGCTCACGGCCGCCGCGGCGTTCAAGGACGGCCTGCGCTACGGCAGCGACGTGGTCGCCCTCCTGAAAAGCCTCCATCCGGACCTCTGCCTCGGCGTCGGCGGCTACCCGGAAAAACATCCCGAGGCGCCCTCGCCCGAGGCGGATCTCGCGCACCTGAAGCGCAAGGTTGACGCCGGCGCTTCGTTCGTGACCACCCAGCTCTTCTTCGACAACGACGCCTACTCCCGCTTCGTCGATCGCTGCCGCGCCGCCGGCATCGCCGTGCCCATCGTGCCCGGGATCATGCCGGTGCTCTCGCTCAAGCAGATCAAACGGTTCACCGAGATGTGCGGCGCCGCGCTCCCACCGAAACTCGTGACGCGCCTTGAGGCGGCGGGCGACCAGCCCGAGATCGTCGAGACCATCGGCGTCGATTGGGCGCTCGGCCAGATCCGGGACCTGCTGGCGCACGGCGCGCCCGGCTACCACCTCTACATCCTCAACCGGGCCAAAAGCGCCCTGATCCTCGCCGCCGGACTCGCGGCATAGGTTTTGGCTCCACCAAAGGCCGACGGAGGACGCATCGTCGACTGCCCGCGGCGGCCAGCGCTGCAACCAGGCGTGCACGGTCGGCGACAGCCCGCGTGCCGCCGGGCCGGCTAGTCTCCGAAATAAATCTGCTCCAGTCGTTCTTCCAACTGGGGCGCGGCCGGCCCGGCAACATTGGACAGCACCACGATGGTGACATCGCTCGCCGGGAAATAGGCGAGAAAAGACCCGAAACCATTGATGCCGCCGGCATGCGCGTAGCGTTTGCGCCCGTTTTTGGATCCGACCTGCAGGCCAAATGCGTAGCCGCCCTTCCCGGGTGTTGTCATCGCTTCGAGCGAGTCCGGCTTCAGCAGTTTGCCGCCAAACAAAGCCCGGGACCACTTCAGCAGATCACCCGTGGTGGAATACAGGCCACCGGCAGCCCCAGGCGCGCGCATATCGATGTAGTTGGCGTTGTGCATTCTGGTGCCGACTTCGTATCCCGAGGCCCGGCGCGGAATGATCGTGCCTCCAGAGTCGTAGCCGCTATCCGCCATGCCGGCCGGATCAAGCAGGCTCTGCTTCACAAACTCGCGATAGGTCTGGCCCGAGACGCGCTCGATGATCCACCCGAGCAGCAGATACCCCGTGTTGCAGTATTTGAACTTCGTGCCGGGCTCGAAATCGAGCGGTCGGTCACGCATCTGGTCGAAAAGCATGGTCGGCGTAAAGTCGAAGAGCTCCCACTCCCGATTAACCTTCTTCGGCAACTCGCCGGTGTCCGGAATGCCAGAGGTGTGGGTGAGCAACTGGCGGAGCGTGATCGGCCGCCAGGGCGCGGGCACCCCGTCGAGATACTTGGCAACCGGCTCATCGATCTCGAGCTTGCCTCGTTCCTGAAGCAACAGGACGGCGGCGGCGGTGAACTGTTTCGTCAATGAGCCAATCCGGAACTTGGTCGTCGCCGAGTCCGGGATGCCCCACTCCACGTTGGCTTGACCGACGCTCATCTCGAAAACCACCTGGTCGCCCTTCGCCACGAGGACCGACCCCATGAATCGATTGCCGTCGGCTTGTGCCTTGATCGCGCCGGCCATCCGCTCGGATTCCTGAGCGATTCCCGCAGTGACCAGCATCATTGAAACGGCCGTCGCGCCAACCCATCGCCTGCGGAATGTGGGCCCGTGGCGGACCCGAATAAGGCCGTTCATGATCGGTGTTCGATTATCCGCCGGCGAACACCGGCCGGAACCCGGCCTCGGCCAGAATCTTCGCCACCGGCTCGCGCTTGTCGCCCTGGATCTCGATGCGCCCTTCCTTCACTGTGCCGCCCGTGCCGCAGGCCTTCTGCATCCGCTTTGCGAGCTGCTCCTTTTCCGGCAGCCCGATCCCGACGAAGCCGCTCACCACCGTCACCGTCTTCCCGCCCCGCCCGGCCGTCTGGCGGGTGATGTCCACGCGGCCGCGGTGCTTCGCACTTGGGTCTTGAGTCTTGGGTCTTGGGTCCTGGGTTGCTTTCGAATCGCTCTTCCCTGACCTCTGGTTCCCGGCCTCTGGTCGCTGATTGCTGACCTCTGACCTCTGTCCTCTGACTTCTGGTCTCGACCCTCCGGCATCCACCGCCGCGAGCCCGGCAAACGGATTCTGCCCCAACGGACTGCCGCCATCGGTGGGAATTCGGCTTCCGCCTTTCATACCCCCGAGCGTCAGCGAGGTTACGGAAGCAGGCAAGCGCGCCGCGACATCAGAACCCGTCATGGCGGCGCGCCTCGCAATAAGCCGGCCTAAGACATTCCGCCCGCGCCTGCCATGACGGTCGGTTTAAGTATTATTTATCAATCGCTTGTGCGCCAGCCGGCCTTCCGTTATTCCTATCGCCGGTGCCGGGAATCAACTTGCCTTGCGATTCCCGGCTCATACTGCCGACGCTCCCAATTTCCGAAGCGACCCGCCTCGCCGCCATGATCACCGCCACCCTTCCCACCCGCGCCAACGCCGACCTGATCGATGAGTTCTACCGGCGCTGGATCGAAAACCCCGACTCGGTCGACGCGACCTGGCGCGCGTTCTTCCAGGGCTTCACCCTCGGCCTCAGCGGCCAGACGCCGGTCCTCGCCGGCTCCGCCTCCGCCGCCCCGGCCCTCGTCGACAGCCTCAAGCAGTCGCAGGTGCACAGCCTGATCTACCACTACCGCTCGATCGGCCACATCCAGGCCCATCTCGATCCGCTCAAGGATCCCCCGCC
>JBAIXJ010000804.1:0-5154 GCA_037916645.1 Opitutales bacterium
GTGCCCGCCGGTTTCGCGGTACACGCCCCGGTCGCGGTCCCAGGTGCCCTGCGCGGTGAGCCCGCGGGTGAAGGCGATGGGGGTCGTCGCCGGGTCGCTCATCTTGAGCCCGCCGACGAACTCAAAGCTGGGCGTCTTCGCCTCCAGGGTTGCGATCACCTGGCGGTGGTTCGCGTCGTCGGGGTCGATCACGCTGGCCGGGGCGGTGCCGTCGAACAGGGGATCGTTCTTGGAGAAATAGAAGGCGGCGTCGTTCAGGGTACCGGCGCGGCCGAGGAGGCCGATCCACCGGAAGTAGTTGCTGCCCGCGTCGACGTTGGCCTGGGCCGAGGCGGCGAGCGGGTCGGGCAGGCGGTCGCCGTTGTCCGCGGCGTAGATCATCGCCGCCTTGGCGATTTCGCGCAGGTTGCTGGCGTCGACGGTCCGCTGGGCGGTTTCCCGCACCTTGCCGACCGTGGGGATGATGATGGCGGCGAGCACGCCGATGATGGCGATGACCGTCAGCAGTTCGATGAGCGTGAAGCCGCGCGGGCTGGACGCCGCCGGGGTGGGGAGGGAGCGATCGGACGGGCAACGGGCGGCGGTGACGCCGCGGAATGAGCATACTCGCTGCGCACAGCGAGCAACGGGGTGGTTCGCATGCATAGGGGGAGGGGAACCGGCACAGATTCCACTTTTTCCAAACAAACACAAGCCGGAAAACGGCCCGAGGCTCGACAAGAACGCCCGGGAGTCCGTAGTGTGCGGCCCGCGTATGAAGATCTATCTGGACGGGAACTATGTGGAGGCCGCGGACGCGAAGATCTCAGTCTTCGATCACGGGCTGCTCTATGGCGACGGCATCTTCGAGGGCATCCGCCTCTACCAGGGCAACGTGTTCCGTCTGGAGGAGCACCTCGAGCGCCTCTGGTATTCCGCGAAGGCGATCCTGCTGACCATCCCCATCTCGCGCGCGGAGATGGCGGAGGCCGTCTGCGAGTGCTGCCGCCGAAACGGCCTGCGCGACGGCTACATCCGCCTGGTGGTCACGCGCGGCGTCGGCGACCTCGGGCTCTCCCCGTGGCTCTGCGCCCGGGCGTCGGTGATCATCATCGCCGACAAGATCGCGCTCTATCCGCCGGAGTACTACGCGACCGGGCTGGCGATCGTGACGGTGGCGACCCGCCGCATGAGCCCGGGGGCGCTGCCGCCCACCATCAAGTCGCTCAATTACCTCAACAACATCCTGGCCAAGCTCGACGCCAAGCAGGCCGGCGCGCTCGAGGCGATCATGCTGAACGAGGCGGGCTATGTCGCCGAATGCACCGGCGACAACATCTTCCTCGTCCACAAGGGCCGCCTCTACACGCCGGCGGCCCAGGAGGGAGCCCTGAAGGGCATCACCCGGGAGACCGTCTTCGCGATCGCGGCCGACCTGCACCTGCCCCTGGAGGAGCACAATCTGACCCGCTACGACGTCTGGAACGCCGACGAGTGTTTCCTGACCGGCACCGGCGCCGAGGTCATCCCGGTGGTCAAACTCGACGGGCGGGAGATCGGCACCGGCAAGCCGGGCCCGGTGACGAACCAGGTTCTGGCCGAATTCCGCCGCCGGGTGACGACCGAGGGCACCCGGATCTGAGCGGGCGCCCCGCCGCCGGCCCGCCGGGAGCCGCCTCCGCACCGGGAAATGCCCCCAGACCGCCCCGGTGCGCTCATACTTGCCACCCGCCGGCCAGGTGGCATGATTGGTGCAGGTGAAGGGAAGGCGCGGCGACGTGTGTCACACTTTCCGGACCCGCCCATCGCCGTTTTCCTGCACCGTGTTATATTAACGCCATGGCCAATCCGCTCAAATGCGACCTCTGCGGCAAGCCCGCGACGGTCCACCTTACGCAGATTGTCAACAACAAGATCCACAAGGTTGACCTCTGCGAGGAGTGCGCGCAGGCCAAGGGCGTCACCGATCCGAGCGGCTTCTCGCTGGCCGACCTCCTGCTCAAGGCGTCGCTCAATCCGGAGCCGCCGTCCGACACCATCCGCTGCGAGCAATGCGGCTTCACCCAGGCGGACTTCAAGAAACAGGGCCGTCTCGGATGCCCGGCCTGCTACGAGGCGTTCAAGGAGGTCCTCGAGCCGATGCTGGGCAACATGCACAAGGGCACCGTGCACGTGGGCAAGGTTCCGCAGCGGGCGCTGGAGCGCAAATCGCTCTACGACAAGCTCACGCAGCTTCAGTCGGAACTCGACCAGGCCATCAAGGCGGAGCGGTACGAGGACGCCGCGCGCTACCGCGACGAGATCCACCAGGTCAAACAGGCCTTCGACGAGCCGGACAACGAGGCGTGACCGCCATGAAGATCGCCCCACTTTTTGAGGTGCAGCCCGAGGCCGGTGATGCCGCCGGCAAGTGCGCCATCGTGCTCACGACGCGGATGCGGCTGGCCCGCAACCTCGCCGGCCGGCCCTTCCCGGGCTGGGCCAAAGAGGCGCAGCGGAGCGCCATGTTGACGGAGGGCATAGCGGCCGTGGCCGGCCTTTCCGCCATGAAGAAGGGCCTCAGCCTGAACATCGAGGAACTGTCGGACCTCGAGAAGCAGATCCTGGTGGAGCGGCATCTGATCAGCCGCGAGCTGAGCACGGCGAAGCGCGGATCCGGGGTCGTGATCAGCCGCGACCAGGCGACCGCCGTGATGATCAACGAGGAGGACTATCTGCGCATCCAGGTGGTCCGGACCGGCTTTCAGCTGAAGAAGGTGTGGAACGCCATCAACGCCCTCGACACGGAGCTGGAGGGCAAGCTGAACTACGCCTTCTCGCCGACCCTCGGCTACCTCACCGCCTGCCCCACCAACGTGGGCACGGGGATGCGGGCCTCCGCCATGATGCACCTGCCCGCCCTCGTCATCTCGAACCAGATGGAGAAGGTCGTGCGCGCCGTGAACCAGCTGGGCATGGCCGTGCGCGGCCTGTTCGGCGAGGGCTCCGACGCCAGCGGCAGCATCTTCCAGATCTCCAACCAGACCACCCTGGGCGAGGCCGAGGAGGAGATCATCAAGCGCCTCTCCAGCGTCCTCAACACGATCATCGAGCACGAGCGCAACGCCCGCGCCAAGCTGCTCGAGACCGACGCGAACAAGCTCTTCGACAAGATCGGCCGCGCCTTCGGCATCCTCCAGAACGGCCGCATGCTCACCTCGGCCGAGGTGATGAACCTCCTGTCGCTCATCCGCCTCGGCATCGACCTCAATGTGTTTCCCGAGGCCCGGCGCGCCGTCATCGACCGGCTGTTCATCGAGGCCCAGCCCGGCCACATCCAGTACGCGGCCCGCGGCGCGGCCGAGTCCTCCGAGCGGGACCTGTTTCGGGCCCGGTTCCTCCGGAGCGAGTTTGCCAGCTTCGGCCCCCCGGATTTCAATCTCAGCGGCAAGAACTGACCGTCGTCCCCTCGCGTCCCATGGAACCCATGAACAACTTCACGCCGCGCGCGCAGCAGGTGCTCGCGCTGGCCCGCAAGGAAGCCGACCGCTTCCACCACAACTACGTCGGCACCGAGCACATCCTGCTCGGCCTGATCAAGCTGGGGCAGGGCGTTGCCGTCAGCGTGCTGCAGAAGATGGGGCTCGACCTCGAGACCGTCCGCGCCGCCGTCGAGAAGCAGGTGGGCATCGGGACGGAGGCGAAGACCACCGGCAGCATCCCGTACACCCCGCGCGTCAAGAAGGTGCTGGCGCTCGCCGGCAAGGAGGCCAAGACGCTCAACCACAGCTACGTCGGCACCGAGCACATCCTGCTCGGCCTGCTCCGCGAGGGCGAGGGCGTGGCGGCGCGGGTGCTCAAGTCGCTCGACGTCGACATCGAGCGCACCCGCCAGGAGATCCTGCGCGAGCTCGATCCGCAGTTCTCCGGCGAGGGCGGCGAGGAGGCGGCGGCGCCGTCGCCCCGCGGCGGCGGACCGGAGGAGAAGAAGGAGGTCAAGACCCCCGCGCTGAAGGCGTTCGGGCGCGATCTGACTGAGCTGGCGCGCAAGGGCGAGCTCGACCCGGTGGTCGGCCGCCGGATGGAGATCCGCCGGGTCATCCAGATCCTGTGCCGCCGCACGAAGAACAACCCCGTCCTCATCGGCGAGGCGGGCGTCGGCAAGACCGCGATCGTCGAGGGCCTGGCCCAGGAGATCGCCACGGGCGCCGTGCCCGAGCTCCTGGCGGAGAAGAAGGTCATCACCCTCGACCTGGCGCTGATGGTCGCCGGCACGAAGTACCGGGGCCAGTTCGAGGAGCGCATCAAGGCGGTCATGGACGAGATCCGGCGCTCGAAGAGCGTGATCCTGTTCATCGACGAGCTGCACACCATCGTCGGCGCCGGCGCCGCGGAGGGCGCGATGGACGCCTCCAACATCTTCAAGCCGGCGCTGTCCCGCGGCGAGCTGCAGTGCATCGGCGCCACCACGCTGAACGAGTACCGCAAGTACATCGAGAAGGACAGCGCGCTCGACCGGCGCTTCCAGGCCGTGAAGGTCGAGGCGCCGTCGGTGGACGACACCATCCTCATCCTCAAGGGCATCCGCGGGAAGTACGAGGACCACCACAAGGCCACGTTCACGGACAAGTCCCTCGACGCGGCCGCGAAGCTTTCGGACCGCTACATCACCGGCCGGTTTCTCCCGGACAAGGCGATCGACGTCATGGACGAGGCGGGCTCGCGGGCGCGGATCGCCGCGCTCAGCCGTCCCCCCGACGTCGAGGCGCTGAACAAGGAGATCGAGACCGTGTGCGCGCAGAAGGAGGAGGCCATCTCCCAGCAGCATTTCGAGGAGGCGGCGAAGTACCGCGACAAGGAGAAGCAGCTGCGGGCCAAGCTCGACCAGATCACCGAGGACTGGAAGAAGCAGCGGGAGGAGAAGCGCGTCACGATCGACGAGGAGCTGATGATGCAGGTCGTTGCCGACTGGACCGGGATTCCGCTCAGCCGGATGGAGAAGAAGGAGAGCGAGAAGCTGCTGCAGCTCGAAGGCGAACTGCAGAAGGTCATCGTGGGCCAGGACCCGGCGACCGTCGCCATCGCCCGGGCGCTGCGGCGCTCGCGGGCCGACCTGAAGGACCCGCGCCGGCCGATCGGCTCGTTCCTGTTCGTCGGCCCGACCGGCGTGGGCAAGACCGAGCTCGCCAAGCAGCT
>JBAIXJ010000805.1:0-2701 GCA_037916645.1 Opitutales bacterium
ACCATGCAAAGCTGGGCAGGAAACGCAAATCCACGGCGGCGGGGCCAAATCGATGGGGCAGGATTCCGTTGGGGTCAGGCTGGGGTTGCCCTGATTTCTCGGACACCGGCTTAGGGTGAGTTCAACAGGTTCGTTTCGATCCAGCGCTGGTGGAGGTGGGTAATCTCGACCATGCGGAGGCTTTCCGGAGTGCCGCCGATCACGATCAGAGACGGCTCCGGCCCTTGTCACTTGGTACTTGGAACTTGTTACTTGCCCCTTGCGACTTGGGATCTCCGCCGCACCACAAAGGTGCCGATGACCCCCGCGGCGACGGCCACCGCCGCGAGGCGTGCGATCCCGGGTCCGGTCGCGCCCGCCGCCGCGCCGCAGAGCTCCGGGCCGCCGCGGACGAGCGCCGTGGCGAGGCCCAGGTAGGCCAGCACGCACAGGAGGCACTTGGGCGCCAGCGCGAGCAGCGCGACTGGCGCCAGCCAGGGAACCCGGCGCCGCAGCAGCTCAGGCCACCGCGGCTTCCTGCGCATAGCGGTCATGGTGCCGGACCCACTTCATCGGCATCTCGGAATCCTCGTCGCGCCCCTTCGGCACCAGATCGAGGACGTTGTAGGCGCCGATCAGGAGATCGAGGCCGCGGCCGTAGGTCGAATAGGTGCGATAGATCGTGCCGTCGGCCCCGCGGGCAAAAACGCTCAGCCCGGGCGCTTCCTCGACCGGGAATTCCCGGAGGCCGTAGTTGTAGTCGACCTTACCCCGCGCCAGCTCCTCCGGCGTGAAGGAAACCCGGTAATCGTGGTTGAAGGTGCTGCCGTGGGAGGAGACCCACGGGAAGGTCCAGCCCATCCGCGCCTTGAACGGCGCGAACTCCGCCAGCGGCGCGTGCGAGACGGCGGCGAACGACACGTCGCGCGCCTGCAGGTGCACGACCGCCGGGGCGAGGTGGTCCGACACGAAGGAGCAACCCTTGCAGCCCTCCTCCCAGCCGGGGCCGAACATGAAGTGGTAGACGACCAGCTGGCTCCGGCCCTCGAACAGCTCGGCCAGCGTCACGCGGCCGGCCGGCGATTCGAAAACATACTCCGGCTCGACCTTGACCCACGGCAATTCGCGCCGGCGGGCGCTGAGCCGGTCACGGAGCCGGGTGAACTCCTTTTCCTCGCGCAGCAATTCGCGCCGGGCCGCGAGCCAGGCTTCCGGCGAGACGACGGATGGATTTTCAAACGAGTTGGTTTTCATGGGACGGATGCGATTTTGGTTTTTTCGGTTGCGGTTGTGGTTTGAGGACAAAGCTTCGCCGGCCGGGCTCCGGTGAGGATCCCGCAGGAGGCCGTGGAACGGGCGGCGGTGGCGGTTAGGTGGGAAGCGCGGCGCGGAGCTTCGCGTATTCGGCCTTGAGCCGCGCGTGCATCGGCCAGAACGGCGGGCGCGGCGCGCCCTCGAGCAGGGCGATGAGTTGCGCGAGGTGCGTGTGCCAGCCGCCCGCGTAGCCGGTGAGGTATGGCAGATCCGTGCCGCGACTGCGGTGCGTGAGCACAAGCTGCACCTGCTTGCCCTGCGGCGTGAGCTCGAAGGTGACGTCGGAGTCGTCGTCGAACGTGTAGCTCAGCACCCGCGGCGGCTCCCAGCGCAGCACGGTCGCGGCCATCTTGAAGCCGGGATCCTGGGCCTGCTTGTGATCCTCGGGCGGCGTCTCGTCGGGCGCGATGTTCTTGTGGTGGAAGAAGAGCTCCACCTTGCCGCCCTGTTTCGGCTCCATCGGGCCGCCCGCAAACCAGAGCGCGCGCTTCTCCGGATCGGTGAGGTATTGCCAGACACGTTCGATCGGGCCGGGCAGCGTGCGCACAAGGCGCACCTCCGCGGGGCCGGTGAAGGTTCCGAGTTGGTCGTTGGTTTTCATGAAGTCGTCCGTTTTCTCGCCGCGGCTGCGTGGCGCGCGTCCTCCGCCCGCAGCTCGCGCTCGAGGGCGTCCAGCCGGCTCGACCAGACCGCGCGGGTCCGCTCCAGCCAGGTGTCGAGCTCGTCCAGCCCGTCGGGGTTGAGCCTCTGGACGCGGGTCTGGCCTTCGGCGCGCACCGTCACGAGCCCGGCCTCGCGCAGCACCTTCAGGTGCTGGGAGATCGCCGGGGCGGTCAGGTCGAATTCCCGAACAAGCTCGCCGGCCGTCCGCTCGCGCTCGGCGAGCAATTCGACGATCCGGCGGCGCGTCGGGTCCGCGATGGCACTCAGGCTTTGCATGCCACCAAGATTAAGCGTCCACTTAATTAAGCAAACGCTGAACTCACTTTTTTGGCCGATTTCCCCCGCCGGGCGGCGCCGGCTTGCACCTGGGTTCTCACCCGCCATCACAGCCAGGGCGGTTTAGGCCATATTGTGCCTGCCATGCCCGATACTGTAGGCCCGCCCGTCGGGCGGGCTGCCCGGCCACCGGCCGGGCCTAGAGCTTCAGCCTTCCCAGCCAGGCCGGAACGATGCAGCGGAAGTCCACCCCTGATTGCGCGGATTGACGCGGATCAAATCGGCAGTCGATGAAAACGACTCCTGGAACGAAACTCACGGTTTGGTGAAGCGAAGACGAAAATGAATCACCTCAAGTTCCTGCTCCGAGATCATCCGCGCCCATCTGCGATATCCGCGGTTGGACCAGAATGATCTCACCTGACGTATCGTCTGGACCGCTCTACAGAACGTTCGTTTCGATCCAGCG
>JBAIXJ010000806.1:0-2842 GCA_037916645.1 Opitutales bacterium
GCGGCGCGGCTCGTTTTCGCGGCGCGGTAGGAGGGCACGAACCGATCCTGCGCCTCCCAGTTCGTCGCCATCACTCCGCGCAGACGCGGCCCGATCAGATTCCGGGCGTTCGCCGCGCGGAGGCCAACGACAAGCTCCGCCTGGGCCTCGGCCACCTCGGGCCGGTTCCAGGAGCCCATCACAACCTCGAACCCTTTCATCGCGAAATAGGCGGCCGTGGGCGGCGCGGCTTCGTAGTGCCAGTCGCAGATGACGAGGTCCCTGGGCACGAGGTCGATGGCGCGGTGGGTGTTGTTCATGCTCGCCTCCCACTCCCCGAGTCCGGTCGTGCGGCCGTCCAGCAGCCGGTCGCCCCACAGCCACATCGTGATCCCCCGGCTGCGAAGGAAATCGTGCAGCGTCCGCACCTCCTGCGCGAAAAGCTCGGCCCGGTCGGCACCGCGACAGCGTGGGCAGGCCTCTTCGCCGAGGAGGAAGACCTCGTCCATGCCGACGTGCACGGCGTCGGTCTCAAACGCCGTCGCAATCTCCGCCAGGAGATCGAAGACCACCGCGTGCACCTGCGGGTGATTCGGGCAGTAGCTGCGGCAGTAGATGCCTTGGTTGCCCGGGTATCGTCCGGGCGTTTCGTCGAACTCCGGGTGGGCGGTGAGCAGCCGGTGCGTCTTTTCGGCCCAGGACTGGTGGCCGAGGCAGTTGACGAGCGGGATCAACTTCACCCCGGCGGCGCGGCAGGCGGCGACGACGGCCTTGACGGAGGTTTCCGGGATGGTGCCGGCCATCTCGGGGTGGCTTTTGTACTGGTAGTCGTAGTCGATCTCCAGGATCAGGTGATTCACCCCTTCGCGCGGGAGATCCGTGCGCACGAAGTCCAGGAAAGAATCGATCGCCGCCGGCGACGGAAAGAACATCATCAGCGCCCGCACGGGGAGCTCGGCCGGACGGAGGGCGGGCGGGGGAGCGGCGGACGGCGAGTCGGCGGCCGGGCAGGGGCGCAGGGCAAGGACGGCGCTCGCCAGCGCGAGACGGAGGGCGGGGGGCTTCATGGCAGTATTGGCGATGATATACCGGCGACGGAGGAGGTCACGGCGGATGCGAGAAGGGGACCGTGAGCGACGCTCGGGCGGGTCAAACGCGCAAGCGGTATCCGGCGCGCGCGATCCAGCCGGTGAATTGGACGACGAGCAGGGCCATGACGAGGGAGCCCAGGACCGCCACCCACACCGGGCGCTCGGGTTGCTGGTGGAAGAAGACCACGCGGCCGAGGCCGGGCCCGAGCAATCCCACGAGGAGGTAGAGCGCCGGATGGAGCAAATAGGCGAGCAGCGGATTCGCGCCGGCGGGCTGCACCAGCCGGCTCCAACCCCGCCGTCCGCGGACGTCCGCCAGCCAGTGGAGCAGGGCCCAGGCGCCGGCCGTGAGCGCCGCGCAGTAGAGGCACCATGCCGGCGTCGCCCGGATCTTGTTGATCCCGTAGGGGGCGTCGAGCAGCACGCCGGCGGCGAGCAGACCCCCCGCGAAGGCGAGCGCCCAGCGGATCTGCTCCGCCGGCGCACGCAGGTCGGATCCGCGGGTGAGGATCGACCCGAGGCAGCAACCCGCCATGGTAATCGCGGCGTGTGAGCCGAGATCGGTGCCGAGGGAAAGGTGCCCGTTGATCCATCCAAGGACCGCCTGCACCCCTACGAGCGCCGGCCCGGCCCAGGCAAGCCACGGACGCGAGGCCCAATGCGTTGCGGGGTTGGCCTGGGCTGCGACAAACAGCAGCACGAGGCAGCCGGTCGCGCCCACGAGCCACTCGCGTCGCCGGCCCGCAATGAGATAGATCAGTGAGGCGGTCAGATAGGCCCAGCCGATCAAGCCGAGAATGCCCCACCACGAATGCCGAAGCCAGACTGGATCGGCGGGATCGAAGAGCGGGCCGAGCATCAGCGCCTTCCCCTCCGCCGTCCGGTAGGTCAAGCCGAGCGCAATCAACGCCGCCATGCCGAACCAGCGACCGGCGCGCCACAGGGCGCGGGCGCGCCCCGCGTCCAGACGAACGACTGAGAACGCCAGGAACATCGCGGCATAGGCGAGGACACCCCAGGTGCCGCGCCAGCCGGGGTTGTGTTCCTCGACGTTCACCATCACGATTCCCATCACCAGCAGGGCGGCGGTGCGTCCGCCGATTTTGCGGACGAGTCGCCAGGGCGTTTGTCCCTGGGCGCGCGCCCGGTCGAAGGCCAGGGGAATCGACACGCCGACGAGAAACAGGAACGCCGGGAAGACGATGTCGGGCAGCGTCATCGCGTCGGCCGACGCGCCGACGTGCTTCAGCCACGTCGGGGTGCGCGGGAACCCGGCGAGGTCGTTGACGAAGACCATCAGGGTGATCACGAGGCCGCGAAGCAGGTCGACCGATGCGACGCGGTCGGGGGCCACCGGATGCGATGGCGAAGGTGGGGGCGGGACGGGAACGTTGGGTTCGACCATGGCTCGATGGTTTGGAATTCGCCTTCTACGCCGGAAAGTCGGCTGGGCGGCGGTCCTTCTTTACCGACGGGGTTGGTCGTCAGGGGCGCGATGGGACGACGGCCGCGCCGGTCGCGTGGATCGTCTTCAGGCCGCGGGTGAGCCCGACCGGATAGACCGAGATGTGGGTTTCAGCCGGCAGCAGCAGCGAAGTCCAGCGGAGGTCCTCGTAGTGGTGCGCGACCACCTGTTCGTCGAACTTGCGCCAGTTTCCCACCATGCCGGGCTTGTCTTGGTCGCCGATGGCGAAGAACACGGTGGCCGGCAGCCTGGGGTGGGCGGCGTGAAATGCCGTCTCCATCTCAAAGAAACGCCGTTTGTCGCCGCC
>JBAIXJ010000807.1:0-2063 GCA_037916645.1 Opitutales bacterium
GGGAGCAGTTTCACCGGGACGACAGCGACGTTCGGCGACAATGCGTTTCTGAACTGGAACCAGACCGGGTCGCTCGCCGGCAAGACCTTCATCGTGGGGTACAATTCCGGCATCGTCGTCGGACCCGCCGGCACGCTGACCCTCGACGGCGCCACTTCAATGGGCGGCGGGATCTGGCTCTACTCGGACAACGCCGGCGCCTCATTGGTCAACCAAGGTATCATCCACCACACCACCGGCACCGGCTACATTTACGCGCCGACGTTTACCAACCAGGGCTCCATCGCGGCCGGCACCGGCACCTATCTCTACGTCGGCTACACGCCCGGCTACTCGATTACGAATGCCGCCGGCGGGACGATCACGGCGGACGGCACCAACGCCCTCGTTGACCTGCGCAGCATCAACAACCAGGGGACGCTCACGGCCCAGAATGGCGGCACGCTCTACTTCCGGAGCAACAATACGACCGCGAGTCTTGGGACGGTGACCCTCGGCACCGGCGGCGGCCACGCGTATCTCGCCGGCACCCTCGACAACTCCGGCGCTACGCTGCCTTCCCCGACGGGTGGGCCGTTCGAACTCTACGGCGGGACGATCAACGAAGGCACGATCGCCCCCGGGGCGTTGCGGTTTACCGGTTCGGGCGGCGTCCTGCAAAACGTGACCTACCAGGGTGACCTGATCGTCGCCGCCAACACCACCGTGTCGTTCGGCGGCAGCACCAGTTTCACAGGCACCAATGCCAACTTCGGCGACTACGCCAACGTCGGCTGGAACCAGAACGGAACCCTCGCGGGCAAAACGATCACTCTGGGCGCCAGGTCCGGCTTTATCGTCGGGCCGAACAACTCGCTGACCTTGGATGTCGCCACGGGGGTCGGGGGCGGGGTCGCCATCTACTCGGACAACGCCGGAGCTTCGATCACCAATCAAGGCATTATTCACCACACCAACGGAACCGGATATCTCTACGCTCCGACGTTCGTCAACCAGGGCACCATTGCCGCCGGCACCGGCACAAATCTCTATGTTGGCTACACGCCGGGCTATTCGATCACCAATGCGAGCACGGGCACGATCCTGGCCGATGGTGCCAATGCCAACATCTCCCTCGTGGGGGTGAACAACCAGGGCACCATGACCGCGCAGAACGGCGGCGCGCTCTATTTCCGGGACAGCACCACCACGGCAAACCTGGGCAACGTGACCTTCGGCACCGGCGGCGGCCACGCCTACCTTGTCGGCACGCTCGACAACACGGGCCACGCCCTGTTGCCGCCGACGGGGGGCAGCTTCGAGCTGTTCGGCGGCACCATCAACTATGGCACGATTGCCCCCGGGGCGCTGACCTTCACCAGCAGCGGCGGCACCCTGAACAACGTCAGCTATGAGACCAACCTTGTGCTGCCGGCCTCGACCAATGTCACTCTCACCAATGGCTCCACCATTGGCCCCTCCCCGAGTCTGGGCAATTACTCCACGCTTTACTGGAACCAGTATTCCACCCTGACGAGCGCCGCCGTGTCATTTGGTACCGGCGCCAATATCATTGTCGGCCCAAGCAGCGTCCTCACGATCGATCCGACCTCCAGCGCAACCGGCGCCATATCGATTAAGTCCGACAACACGGGCGCCTCGATCATCAACGGCGGGACCATCAATCACACCACAGGCTACGGATACCTGTACGCCCCCACCTTCACCAACCAGGGCTCGATCACGGCCGGAGCCAACAGCAACCTCTGGGTCGGCTACAGCAGCGGATACGCCATCACCAACGCGAGCGGCGGGACGATCACCGCGGATGGCGCCAACGCGATCATTTATGCCCAAGGCCTCACCAACCAAGGCACCCTGACGGCGCAGAACGGCGGCGTGTTCTATTTCGGGGGCACCAATGTGACGTCCGACTTGGGCAGCGTCACGATCGGCGCCGGCGGCGGCCATGCCTACCTCACCCAGAACACGCTGGACAATTCCTCGGCCACGCTCACCGCCCCCACGGGTGGCACGTGGGAGTTGTCTTCAGGCACGATCAAGAACGGCACGATCGCCCCCGG
>JBAIXJ010000808.1:0-2385 GCA_037916645.1 Opitutales bacterium
GCGAATCCCGAGGCTCCACAAGAGCGCACTCGATTGGGACCTGCCGGGGCGCACCCGCTGACCGTCCATGCCCTCGATCCCGGCGTGACGCTCGACCGCTTCGAGATCGCCCTCAACGGCGCCGCCCGCGCCTACCGCCCGATGCCGGAGACGCGGATCACCCCGAAATGACGGGCGCGCAGGGCAGTGACGATTTCCGCCAGAGGCGCGGAAGTCGTTGTCCTGTAGGCTGCGAGCTCGCTCGCGCCTCAGAGCGCCAGCAAGCTGGCGGCCCACAAGTTGTGTCGGTGGATCAGAAAAAGGTGGCGGATCCCGCAGCGGCCAAGTTCCGACTTGCCAAGGGGGGCGCGCTCGGGTGTGTTCGACCTCTTTCCCGTTCTTTAGCCCGCCGCCGCACTCCGTGCCGGGGTGGGTCCAACCAACAACCGCAGTCAATCACTCGATCGCAAGGCGGCCCTTCCGGCCGACCTGTGTGTCGGAAGATACATAGATCATCATGAATGTTACCGTCAAAGACCTGCTCGATGCCGGCGTGCATTTCGGGCACCAGACGAAGCGCTGGAATCCGCGCTCCAAGCCGTACATCTTCGACCACCGGCAGGGCGTGTCCATCATCGACCTCGGCAAGACGCACGTCGCGTTGCAGCAGGCGTGTGACTTCGTCGAGAACCTCGTCGCCGAGGGCGGCGTGCTCCTGTTCGTGGGCACGAAACGGCAGGCCCAGGAGATCGTGCGCGAGGCCGCCGCCAGCACCGGCATGCCCTATTGCGTCAATCGCTGGCTCGGCGGCACGCTGACCAATTTCGAGACCATCAAGCGGTCGATCGCCAAGTTCAAGACCTTCCAGCAGATGGAGACGAGCGGCGAAATGGCGAAGCTGCCCAAGAAGGAGGAGTCGGCCATCAAGCGCGAAATGGCGCGCATGCAGCGCAATTTCGACGGCATCCTGGAGATGGAGAACCTGCCGGGCGCGCTGTTCGCGGTCGACATCAACCACGAGAACATCGCCGTCGCGGAGGCGAAGCGCTGCGGCATCCCCTGCCTCGCGCTCGTCGACACCAACTCCGACCCGACGGCGGTCACCCATCCCATCCCCGGCAACGACGACGCGGTGAAATCGATCCGGGTGATCGTGGACACCCTGGTGGAGGCGCTGCAGAAGGGTCTGACCCAGCGGGATTCGCGCCGCGCCGCGCGGGGCGCCGCCGACCTGAAGACGGCCACCGCGGCAGTGGCGGCCGCGGCCGAGGTCGCCGTGGCCACCGTGGCGCCGGCGGGCGAGGTTGACCTGGAGAAGATTGCGCTGCCGCCCAGCATCAAGGATATCACCGTCCTCGAGGAGGAGCCGGCCGTGACCGAGGAGACCCCGGGCAAGCTTGCCGCCAAGAAGAAGCCCGTTCGGGCGGTGAAAAAACCCGAGGGCGAGGAATAATCCCGCCGCCGGGTCGGACGCGGAGGAAGCGGCCGGACGCCTCCGGGCGCTTCCGACCCCCGACGCGGGACCCTAGCCACCGTTTCAGCCCACTTACCCAAATGAGTACCGTCATCACCGCCCAAATGGTCAGCGACCTGCGCGAGAAAACCGGCGCGGGCCTGCTCGACTGCAAGAAGGCCCTGACCGAGGCCAACGCCAACGTCGAGGAGGCCATCGTCATCCTCCGGAAGAAGGGGGCCGCCTCCGCCGCGAAGAAGGCCGAGCGCGCCACCCGCGAGGGCCTCATCGAGAGCTACATCCACGTCGGCGCCAAGGTCGGCGTGATGATCGAGGTGAATTGCGAGACCGACTTCGTGGCCCGGAACGACGAGTTCAAGGCCTTCTGCCGCGATCTCTGCCTGCAGATCGCCGCCGCCAGTCCCACCTACGTCCGCCGCGAGGAGGTGCCCGAGGCCGAGGTCACCAAGGAGCGGGAGATCGCCGCCGCCCAGGTCCAGGGCAAGCCGCCCGCGGCGATGCAGAAGATCATCGAGGGCAAGCTGGAGAAATATTACTCGACGATCTGCCTGCTCGATCAGCCGTTCGTCAAGCAGCCCGAAAAGTCGGTCAAGGACATCCTCACCGAAAAGGTGGCCAAGATCGGCGAGAACATCCAGATCCGCCGGTTCGTGCGGTACCAGCTCGGCGGAGCCTGAGCCCCGCGGCGGGGCTCAGCGGTTTAGGCTTCAGGGTTCTGGGTCTTGGGTTGATGGCCGGCGATGAATTGAACCCAAGACCCAAAACGCAGAACCCAAGACCGGCCGCTCCGGCGGTCACCCGGGCGCAGATCGTCGCGCGCGGGCTGACCAACCGCTGCCCCAACTGCGGCGGCCGGACGCTGTTCCAGCCCGGGCGGCCGTTCGAGCTCAACCCGGAATGCCCGCGCTGCGGCCTGCGCTTCGAAAAGGACG
>JBAIXJ010000809.1:0-4236 GCA_037916645.1 Opitutales bacterium
CGGCGGAGTTCAAGGACGTGACGGTGACCAAGGCCGGCCGGACGCTATACCGCTCCGACTTTGCGGCGGGCGCCACCGGCTGGGAGACCGCGGCCGGACAGTGGACGACGGCGGATGACGCGCTGCGGCAGGGCGCGACGGACGGCGAGGCGCAGGCGTTCGCCGGCGACGCGTCGTGGAGCGACACCACGCTGACCCTCAAGGCGCGGAAGCTCGGCGGCCGGAACGGCTTCGTGGTGGTTTTCCAGGCCGCGCCGGGCGCCGTGCCGTCGCGCCTTCTCCTGGGCACCAACGGCAACACCCAGAACCTGCTCGAGGTCGACGGTCAGATCTGGTCCACCAACCTGCGGGGTGAGCCGGACTTCATCCAGACCGGCCGCTGGTACGATGTGCGCGTCGAGCTCCAGGGCGCCTCGATCCGGTGCTACCTTGACGGCCAGGTCATCTGCTCGGCCATCCGCCGCAACCTGCAGCCGCTCTACGCGGTGGCCGGCCTCGACCAGAAGACGGGCGAAGTGGTGGTGATGGCGGTCAATCCGAACGGTGCGCCGACCGACACGACCGTGGAATTGCAGAACGTGGAGACGGTGGCCCCCGGCAGCCGCGAGATCATCCTCACATCGGTGAGCCCGGACGACGAGAACTCGTTCGCCACGCCGATGAAGGTTTCGCCGCGCGCGGAGCCCGTGACCGTCGCCGGCCCGAAGTTCCCGTACACCTTCCCCGCCAACTCCCTCACCATCCTGCGCCTGAAGACGGAATGAGGGAAGTCCGGCTCAGCGCCCCGGCGCGATTGCGAGATCGGTGATCGTGAAATCGGTCACCGTGAGATCTGTCATCTGCATTCGGGACGCGAGGTGACAGATTCCCGATGCCCGATTGGCAGATTTCAAGATCCCGCCGCTGCCTCGGATCCCTCTGCGTCCTTGGGAGAGGGACGTGTCGTCAATCGGGCAGCTGCAAACCCGGCGCTGTCCCGCCGGCGAAATCCCCCGGCGCTAGTTCCAGCAGCGCGAGGTCCGCCGTCAGATCGGGAAGCTCGGGCGTGCGCCGGGGCAGCACCTGCCGGGCGGCGAAGGCGGTGCCGACGCGCAGCAGGGTGGCGGTCTTGAGCCAGGCTCCGGGCTGCGGCGCGAGGTATTGCCGCAGCGGTTCGACCAGGGCGGCGGGCAGCCCGTTCTCGGCGAAGACCTGGGCCGCGTACTCGGCGTGCGTCACGCCGAAATGCTCCAGCTCCCATTGCGCCGACTCCAGGTAGGGACCGGTGTACGGGGCCGGCGGCGTCGCGCCGGTCTCCAGATACGCCTGCTGCAGGAACCAGTGGCCGAGGCCGCGCAGCAATCCCAGGCTCTGGGCCGTCGCCGGCGCCAGCCCGGCGCGCTCCGCCTGCCGCGCCATCAGGGCGCCCGTGACCAGCGACAGGCGGAGAAAGTCGTCCTGCGTCAGCGACCACAGCGGCAGGCCCTCGTTCGTGACGTCGCGAAAAACCAGCGCGGCGACGATGCGCAGCGTCTCCATGGTGCCGAGCCGCAGCAGGGCTTCCGCCAGATCGGTCACCTCGCCCATGCCGGCGAAGGCCGAGCTGTTCGCCACCGCGAGCAGCTTGACCGTGAGGCCGGGATCCCGATTGAGGATGGGGAGCGCCGTCTGCAGATCGCCGTCGCGCACCGTGGAGGTGATCAACTGGGTCCAGATATGATACGCCACGGGGGCCTTGATGACCTTCGCGAAGGCGTGCCGGGCCCGTTCGAGGGCGAGGGGAGAAAGGGGGGGGCCGCTCACGGTGGGGGATGAAACTGGGTTGACGGTGATCCTCAAGCGGGGCCTGCGCTCGCGTGCGGATTGTCTTCGTCCTACATCGGCGCATCACGGTTCCGACTGAATCCCGGATCGGCCCCAGCCGGACCGACCCGCCGCGGCCGGCGCGCCGGGTCATTCCGGGCCACAAATGGATTGCCCTGGCCGGGGCGCGGTCCTAAAGCGGGGAGTTACCGCCGGGCGGCGGAAGTGGTCTCATCGCGTTTCCAGCGTCGCCGGAGGTCGGCCCATGCCCCTCGAGTTCCAGATTGACCAGAAGCACCGGCTCGTTCGCGTGCGGGCGCACGGCGTGATGAAGATGGAGGACCTCTGGAATTACCAGGCGGAGGTCTGGTCGGGGCAGAACATGACCGGCTATGACGAGCTGGTGGACATGAGTGACGTCACCAAGATCGATTCGCCGTCGAGCGACCGGATCCGGGCGCTGGCGGAGCTGGCGGCAAAGGCGGACAAGCCCGGACCGCCGTCGCGCCTGGCAATCATCGCGCCGTCCCCGCTGACCTTCGGCATGGGGCGGATGTACGAGGGCTATCGCGACGGGGTTCCGGGGAGCACGAAGCAGGTCGGCGTGTTCCGGACGCGGGCCGAGGCCTTGGAGTTCCTGGCGCGGCCGAAGGCGGCGGAGCCGCGGAAGTGATCGCCGGGCGGCGATCGCGGGGCGGCCGGGGCATTTCCCCGCCTGGCCGCGAGCCACGCGAGATTCCCGATTGAGGTGTGTCCCGGCGCCGGCAAGATGGCGGCCATGAAACTCCTGCACCTCGGCCGCGCGCTGGCGGCCGTCCTCACCCTGGCGACCGGCCTGCACCGACTGTCCGCGCGGGATGGCGCCTCCGATCCCGCCTTCCTCCAGTGGGCGCCGACGCCGCCGATGGGGTGGAACAGCTGGGACAGCTTCGCGACCACGGTCACCGAGGCGCAGGTCAAGGCGCAGGCCGATGTCATGGCTGCCCGCCTGGCCGCCCACGGATGGCAGTACGTGACCGTCGACATCCAGTGGTACGAGCCGAACGCCACGGGATTTGACTACCGCCCCGGCGCCAAGCTGACCCTGGATCCCTGGGGGCGCCTGCTGCCCGCGCCGAACCGGTTCCCGTCGGCGGCCGACGGCACCGGCTTCATGGCGCTCGCGAACTACGTCCATGGCAAGGGCCTGAAGTTCGGCGTCCATCTGATGCGCGGCATCCCGCGCCAGGCCGTGACGGAAAACACGCCGATCCGGGGCACGCGCTGGCATGCCGCCGACATCGCCGACCAGTCGAGCATCTGCCCTTGGAACACCGACATGTTCGGCGTCAACATGATGAAGCCGGGCGCGCAGGAGTATTACGACTCCGTCTTCGAGCTGCTGGCCTCGTGGGGCGTCGACTTCGTGAAGGTCGACGACATGAGCCGGCCGTACTTCGGTCACAAGGAGGAGATCGAGGCGGTGCGCCAGGCGATCGACAACGCCGGGCGCCCGATGGTGCTGAGCCTTTCGCCGGGCGAGACCCCGCTGGCCGCCGCGGAGCACGCGATGTGGCACGCCAACCTGTGGCGGATCAGCGATGATTTCTGGGACAAGTGGCCGGCCCTGCACGAACAGTTCGAGCGCCTGCACCGCTGGGCGCCCTACGCCGGGCCGGGGCACTGGCCCGATGCGGACATGCTGCCACTCGGCGTCCTCGACCTGGGCCGGCGGACCACGAATTTCACGCCGGTCGAGCAGCGCACCCTCCTGACCCTCTGGTCCATCGCGCATTCCCCGCTCATCATGGGCGGCGACCTGACCAAGCTCGACGACGCCACCCTCGCGCTCCTGACCAACGACGAGGTGATCGCGGTCGACCAGCACGGCGGCCGCAGCTACCAGCTTTTCGACCGGGGCGATCTCATCGGGTGGGTGGGGGACGTGCCGGACGCGGCCGACAAGTATGTCGCGCTGTTCAACGCCCGCGACCGGAAGCCGGCCGACGGGGATGCGGCCGGGTTGGCGGTGGCGGTCCGGTTCGCCGACCTCGGCCTGGAAGGCAAGTGCCGGGTGCGCGACTTGTGGGCCGGGAAGGACCTGGGCGTATTCGCCGGCGAATTCGCGCCGGATATCGCCTGGCACGGCGCGGGGCTCTACCGGGTGTCACCCGCCGGCCCGTAGGGTTTCATACTGTCAGGCAAGCAGGAGGATGGCGATGGTCGGCACCACGGATTACACGGATTTCCACGGACGCCTTTTCTTGCCGAAGGAAACGGAGGTGACCGGGGATCAGTGCCGTTGCTGACGGTTCCCTCCGTTGCCTCGGCGGCCTGTGAAGAGAAGCATCCGTGCCCATCCGTGAAATCCGTGGTTGAGAACAAACAGTCCGAAATCGGTGCGCCTGACATCTCGCGGGGCAGCTTCACCCTGCCGGGCGAGGCGGGGCACGAGGAACTCACGCTCCGCCTCGC
>JBAIXJ010000810.1:0-1510 GCA_037916645.1 Opitutales bacterium
CGACGGACAGATCGAGGGCTTTCAGGCGGTTGACGATCGCCACCTGGGCGGCGGGGTCCTTCAGCGGGCGGCTGACGTGCTCTTCGCTGACGTCCACCAGAAAGACCTTACCCGCGATCGGCTTGACGAGCTTTCGCAACTCGGCCAGAGCGGGGTCGCCGGCGTCGGCCGTTCTCTTCAATTTCGCGACCGCGCCTGCAAGGGCTTCGCCCAGTCGCTCCAGCAGCTTGGAGGTGCCGTCCGCCACCGCGGCCTTGGCGGCCACCGTCGTCTGCACGGTCGTCTCCACGTCGATGACCTTGAGGGCGATGTAATTCGTCTCGCCGATCTTGCTCCCCCGGCCGACGAGGACGTATTGGGCGTTCACGAATTTTCCCAGCTTGATCGCCGTCGAGGCGTCGGCCAGGCCCGAGAGCGAGATCTTGTGCTCGTCGGCGCTCTTCGACAGCTCGGTGCGGTCAATCAGTCGCACTTTTTCGGTCGCCTCCAGAATCGTCGTCACCTGATCGGTGAGCGCCTTCGAATCGATCCCGAAGCTCTCCGGGGTCTCGAGATTAAAGACGGCGATCCGCAATTCGGAGGGACCGTCTTTCTTCTCCGCCTGGGCCTGGGCCGCGGAACAGACGGCCAGTGCGATCGCCGCACAGCCGAGCCCGCGAATCACAAACTGCCGTTTCATGGATCTCTCCTTATGGTTTTCGTGTCCCGGAATTTTCCGATGAATACGCCGTGGTCCGTCAGAATCTGCATCAGCCGCACCTGCCCTTTTGTGGAGGAGGGCAAGGCGTCGTCTTCCAGAAGGATCACCCGCGGCTTCTTCGCGCTGCCCGGCTCCCCCGGCTCCTGCGCAGCGACGGGTTCGGGAAGCATGACTCCCGCATCGGTTCCCAGCACGAGCCAGTCCTGGTTCGGCGACACGGCCGGAAGGGCCGCGGCTTCGTTCGTCGAAAGGGCCGGACCGCGCAAATCGAGGATTGACAGCGGGGGCCTGGCGACCGGCGAGTCGGCCAGCGATCCTTTCTCTTCAATAATCGTCGTTGGATCCCGCCGCGCGTGACTCTCCCGCAAGCACGCCGCCAGGACGGGTCGGGTCGCCGGCGCGACCGTCTCCGCCGGCGGCCAGACGAGGACGAAATCACGATCCAGCCGCCGTTCCCCGCCACTGTTCCGAGCGGCCTCCTGTAACACAGACATGAAGATGGCATCGGCGGTCTCGATTCCCAACTGCAGGCGCCAGGGGAGATAACTGAAGACGATCCGCCGGCTGCTTCCCGCAGCACGAACCTCTTCGACCAGAGGCGACGTCGGGCCGTCGATCCACACCCAGCGGTTGGCGATTCCCGGCCATGGCCCCGTCACTTCCGGAAACGCGACGCCCTGCGGCCACGCGTACCGGTTCAGGTCTGCCAGGCCGTAATGGAAGCGGTCCTCCGACACGGTTGGCAGGCGCACCTCTTCCTTCGCCGGTGTGCCAAACCATTCGGCATCCACAACCAGCACATTGATCTGC
>JBAIXJ010000811.1:0-1585 GCA_037916645.1 Opitutales bacterium
CTACAAGCTGCAGACCCAAAGCAGAAAGCCGGCATCGCCGACCCCGGCTACATGCAATGCCACCCATGAAAACCCGACGCTCTTCCGTTCCCTCCCGCCCGACCCGCAGGACGCCCGGCCTTCCCCCTGCCTTCGCCGCCCGCGTGAAGGCCGTCCGCGCCGCGCACGAGGCCCTGCTCCGCCGCCGCAACCGGACCGACCCCGAGTGGGACAACGGCGTGTTCGATCGCTTCCAGCACCCGGTTGTGACGGCGCGCCACGTCCCGCTGGAGTGGCGCTACGACTTCAACCCGAAGACCAACCCGTTCTTCCTGGAGCGTCTCGGCGTCAACGCGGCGCTCAATCCCGGCGCCTTCTACTGGCGCGGCAAGGTGCACCTCGTCGTCCGCACCGAGGGCTGCGACCGCAAGAGCTTTTTCGCCATCGCCGAGAGTCCCAACGGCATCGAAAACTTCCGGTTCTGGGATGAACCGTGCGACATCCCGGAGCTGAAGCCCGAGACCAACCTCTACGACATGCGCATCACGATGCATGAGGACGGCTGGATCTACGGCGTCTTCTGCGCCGAGGCGAAGGACCCGGCCGCCCCGGCCGGCGATCTGTCGTCCGCCGTCGCCCAGGCCGGCATGGTGCGCACGAAGGACTTTCGGAAATGGGAGCGCCTGCCCAATCTCAAGACGCCGGCGTCACAGCAGCGCAACGTCGTCCTCCATCCCGAATTCGTCGGCGGCCAGTACGCCTTCTACACGCGGCCGATGGACGGATTCATCGACGTCGGCTCCGGCGGCGGCATCGGCTGGACGCTCTGCGCCGACATCACCACCGGCGTCACCGGCCCCGAGGCCATCATCGACGCCCGGGCCTACCACACGATCAAGGAGTCCAAAAACGGCCAGGGACCCGTCCCCATCAAGACGTCCCAAGGCTGGCTGCACATGGCGCACGGCGTGCGCAACTGCGCGGCGGGCCTGCGCTACGTGCTCTACATGTTCATGACCGCGCTGGACGACCCGGCCCGGGTCATCGCCCGCCCCGGCGGCTATTTCCTGGCGCCGCACGAAGGCGAGCGCGTCGGCGACGTCTCGAACGTCACCTTCACCAACGGCTGGGTGCGGCTGCCCGACGACACCGTGCTCCTCTACTACGGCGGCTCCGACACGCGGTGCTATGTCGCCCGCAGCACGGTCGCCAAGCTCGTCGACTGGTGCCTGCACACGCCCGAGGACGGCGTGAACACCCGCGGGTGCGTCGACCAGCGCCTCGCGCTCATCCGCGCCAACCGGGCGCTGCGAACCGGCCGGCGCGCCTGACGCCGGCCCCGCCGACCATCTTTCCGCTTCATGCGCTCAACCGAATTCCCGCGCCGCCCGCGGATCCACCGTGCCGCGCTGTTTCTGCTCGCGCTCCTGCCCGCCTCCATCCGCGCCGGCAATCCCCTGATCCCGACCGTCTACTCGGCCGATCCCTCGGGCCATGTCTGGCCCGGCGACGACCGGATGTGGATCTATGCGTCGAACGACCAGCCCGGCACCAACACGCACGACACCATGGCGAGCTACCATGTGTTTTCGTCGTCGGACCTCGT
>JBAIXJ010000812.1:0-6824 GCA_037916645.1 Opitutales bacterium
CGGTTGCGCGGGGTGGTGGTGGCCGGCCGGCTACCGCGTCGAGGAGAAGAGCGATTTCGGAATCGTCTATCCGGACCTGACGCTGCGCCCCGCCGCGGAGGAGGTCGCGCGGGCGGCGAAATGGTTCGACGAGCCGCTGGCCGCCCCCCGGCCCGTCGGAGATCTGATCATCGACCGGGACCGATATGTCACCGGCTTTGCCGGCGTCTATGGCGCGTGCAGCGGCACCTACGCGGAGGAGTTTGCCGCGGGCAAGGCTCCCGGCCTCCGGACCGAGGGCACCGGCACGGACTCCGCCGACACCCCGCTGGTCGCGGTTGGGGATCTGCCCTGCAACGGCAGCAATCCGCCCAAATACCTCAATGCTGAGTTCAACTTTCTGCGGCTGAACGGCCGGATCGTGCGCGACGGGGACGTGGTGCCGGTGGAGCCGGGCCGCCCGGTCGTCGTCGAGGCGTCCGTCGGCAATACGGCGGAGGCCCGGTGGCTGGCCCGCCCGGATGGGAGCGCGGGGGGCGTCTATCTTGCGGCGCGCTGGGACGGGCAACCAATGCTGGGCCGAATCGAATCAGACACGCCCTTCCTGCACGACGCTCGCGTGCCGGAGTTCGAGCTCGCCCCGCGGCTGGAACGGCCGGTGGTGGTCAGCTTCAGGATGACGGCGTTGGGTCGGACGGACTTCGGCGAGGTGGTCCGCGTGACCCTCCAACCGGTCTCGAACCTTGCCAATCCAGCCTCCAACGGGCACGCCAAGGAGAGAACAGAATGAAGATCGCCACACTGTCGTTTATCACCGGAGCGATTCTGCTTGCTCCGACAATCGTCGTTCTTGCCGATCCTCCGGCGACGCATCCTTACCCCGGCGGAGCGGAGGCCGACATTTGGGTGCTCGCCGGCCAGTCCAACATGTTGGGCTACGGCCTGCTGACGGGAGAGCAGCCTGCCAACCCGAAGATCATGATGTTCGGCCTGAACAATGAATGGATGCCGGCGACGCCGCCGACCCACCGGGTCTACACGGCCGCCGCGCCGGTCTTCAAGAACGTGATTTTGGCCAAGAACCCCGGCATCACGGAAGAGGCGTGGAGGATTATGGAGGAGGGGGAGCGAAAGCATCCGGCGAATACCACCGGACCCGATCGATCGTTTGCGGAGTGCATCGCCGGCGTCACCGGCCACAACATCGGGTTGCTGCCCTGTGCGTTGGGTTCCACGTCGATGGCCGACTGGGACCCGGCTGGTCGCGACCAGGGGAACCGCTCGCTGTACGGGAACATGATCGAACGGATCAAGATGGTGGGGGGCCGCATCAAGGGCGTGCTCTGGTACCAGGGCGAGAGCGACACCGGCAGCCCGGCCACCGTCGACGGATTCCAGACCGCCTTCCTCAACCTGGTGGACAGCATTCGTCGCGACACGGGCATCCCGGATCTGCCCTTCATCTACGTGCAGATCAGCCGGTATTGCCTGGAGAACCAGGACTCGGGCGCGAGCTGGGAGGCGATTCGCGAAGAGCAGCGCACCCTGGCCGCAAGGAGGAAGAACCTGTGGGTGGTGCCGGCGATCGACCTGCCGCTCGATGATCTGATCCACATCGGGGCGTCAGGCCAGGCGCGGCTCGGCCGGCGTCTGGCCCAGGTGGCGCTCACCTACGTTTATCGCGTCACAGGGTATGGGACGCCGATCGACTTCTCATCGTGCGAGATCCTGCCGCCGCACGACACGCTGCACAACCGCATGCGCGTAAGGTTTTCGGGCGTCACCGGCTGGCTCCAGGCCCAGGGGCGGCCGGCCGGCTTCGAGCTCAGGTCAGACGATCCCAAGAAGGACGGCCCGATGGTCTACAAGGTCGAGTTCGACCCGAGCGATCCCGCCGCCGTGATCGTGTGGTACTCGAAGGCGATCACCCGTCCGGTCAAGCTCTACTACGGCGCGGGGCTGAATCCGTACGTGAACATCACCGACAGCCTGGACATGGCGATCCCCGCGTTTGGCCCGATCTCCGTCCGGCCGCCGTCGTGAGGGCCCAAAGGGGCCCGCCGGTGAACAGGCCGCCGGGCGAACCGGCGAACCCGTTTTCGGAATCCTGCCTGGCCGCGTGGCGCAATCTCGCCCGCCGCGAGCCGGCCAAGCGCCATCTCGTGGCGCATCGGCCGAGTCGATTGCGTCACGGGAGACGAGCTTTCAGGCCCTGCCCGACAGTCCACTCGGTGCCGTGGATAACGTCTTGCTCCTTTGACTTGGTGGTGCAGTATGGCGCGACGTGGCTGCGCGTAATTTTCGCGCCGGCATAAGCCCCCCGCGGGTCACGATCGTCCGCGCCGTCAGGGGGATTGTCTGCGCCGGCTTGATGCTCGCTTCGCTGGGCGCCAAGAAACCGGCGCCCGCAGGTTCCCCCGCGGACGACCCCGATGCCCCCGCCCTGGCTCTGGCCCGCAAGTATCTCGCTGGAGGCGAGGGCTCCCGCGCCGCGCTCCTCGAGGCACTGGACCGGATGGGATGGGGCGTGCGCGACGCGAAGGGGGAGATCGTCCGGGCGCCGCCCGCCGGCAACGACAGCGGCCTGGCCCTGCGCGATTACGAGGTGGAGGAGTTGCTCTGGCGGCCGAGCGAACAGCCGGCGGTGCGGCTGATCTCCGTGGCCCGGGCGCTGGCGGTGCCATTCGAGACGGCCGATCCGGAGGAGCTCGCGCAGGCCCTTGTGGAGGCCCTGCGCGCGAGCGCGGAGAGCACTCAGCCGCAACAGCGTTTTTGGGCGCGGTTTGTGGTCGCGCTCGGGCGGGTCAGCCCCGCCGGCTACGACCTCCTGGCCTCCGCGCCCCCCGCGGTCATCCCTCCCTCCCGCGCCGAAATGCGGGAGCATGAGAAGGAGGCGATGAAGGATCCGATGGTCGCGCTGAGGGTCGGGGCGTCCACGCCCGCCTGGCGCGCGGACGATCCCGTGCTCGGCCCGTCGCCGCGGCCGACCCAGGCCGCCGGCCCGACGCTGGAAGGGCAGACCGAGCGCGACGAACGGCGCCTGAATGAGCTTTCTGGGGAGCTGGACAAGCTCACCGCGGAACTCTCCTCGTCCGACACGGAGCGCCAGCACGCCGCCCAGGCAAAGCTGGACAAGCTCACGGCCGAAATGCACGGCATCATGGCACGCCAGCAGGCGGCGAATCTGCAGCAAATGGCGGCTTCGATGCAGCGGTCGGAGAACGGCGAGGGCGCCGGCGAAGAGGAAGATAGTGGGTCCCGGTTCATGGCCGAATGGCGCGACCAGCCGCTCTCGTTCCTGCAGATCGCATTGATCACGAAGGTGCTCGCCGCGGACCTCCGGCAGGTGGCGGCGCGCGGACCGCGTGCGGGCCAGACGACGCGCCGCCCGGCCGGTGGTTTCTTCCCGCTGGCCGTGATCCAAGTCGCCCAAGCGCCGTCGGATTTCACGCCCTTCGGTGAGCAGTTCGCCGGGGCGGCGGGCGACATCTGGGCCGGCGGCTGGGGCGCCTACACCGGCGCGGTGATCGACCGCAATCTGCCGGAAAACAAGTTCACGAAGGGGACCGCGATCGCGAACACCATCATCGCGTGGTTCAAGATCATCATGACGGTTACCCGCCAGGAAATCACGATCACCGTGGAGAACGAACCGCTGGTCCGGACCAAGACGCGTGCGCCGGGCGAGCGGCGCACCGCCCGGGCGAAGATCGTGATCGATTTCCCGAAGAGCGATGTGCTGAAGGCCATCCGCGCCGCCGGCAGCCTCACCACCGTGGATCCGGACCTGCCGGAGGGCGGCCCCGTGGCAGGAGCCAGAGTAGTTTGGCGGCTGCCCGAGGGCAGCTACAACGGCAAGTACCAGACCGCGAAGGGCGGCTGGACCTACCGGCCGGACCTCGCTGTCGTCCAGTTCGCGCGGGCCGGCGGGTCCGCCGCGTATATTTCCACAACCAATGACGCCGGCGAAGCGACGATCACGATTGAGGGAGTCCCCCAGCGGAAGGAGCTGTCGAAGCGGGTCCGGCCGTATCCGCGCCGTGCCATGGTCGCGGTCGAGGTGACGATCAAGGTCGGGAACATGACCCAGGATCTCACCGACGCGATCAACACCGCCATGGGCGGCGTCGTCACCGGCGGGCTCGGCTTTGTGGCCGAGATGGTCGAGCGTTCGTCGTTCTTCTTTCAAGCCGGCCAACCCTTCGAGGTGACCGACTGGAAGGAACCGACCTGGGAGGGGGACTTTGAGATCACGGTGAAGGGCGCGGGCTCGCAGCACGAGAAGGGTCGGAAGGGCGGTCCCGACGTGGACCTGACCTGGAGGATGGATCGCTTCATGGAAGGCCGTTTCCACACGCCGGAATGGGAAGAAGAAGCCGAGGCGAAGAGCGATGATTCGAGCGGCGGACGCCACCGACTGGAGGTCGACGGCGACCCGCGCTATTTCCGGCTCGACGATTCCTCGAGCTCCAAGTCGCTCCACACCGAGAACGCCTACGAAGCCGTCGGCCCGGTGCAGATCCAGGCCCCCGGCCGCAACCGCCTCGCGCTCTATTCGCGCGCCGAGCCGAGCGGCAGCGCCGAGCTGCTGTTCACCGGCGGCAAGATGATGCTCGATTTGAAACCGTTCTTCGGCGCCGAATGCATCGTCGGCCGGGCGGAACGGAACCGGGCGCGCACGTCGCGCCGCGTCGGCACGGAGTTCCTCAGCCTGCTCGGCGGAGTGTTTCCGGACACGTTTGCCCTGATCGAAGACTACGACGGCAGCGGCGACTTCATCGAGGGCACGAAGACCTTCGATCGCCAGGGAACCCTTCCGTACGTGCCGCCGTTCGACGTCAGCGTCACGGTGAAATACCGCTTGTGGAAGAACAATCCGCCGCCGCCGAACAAGTAGGGCGGTGCCGCGGCGAACCCGGCGGCACCCTCAAGCCCCCGTCGTTGGATGCGTCCTGAAACCGATCCGTCCGCGAACCAGTCAAGTGCCGTTCTGTGGTCGGCGGAGTATTCGGGCCGCAGGTTGCCGGTGCGGCTGATTCGGGGTTGCTGCGCCGTGCTCCTGCTCGGATCCCCGCTCGTCGGCCGATCCGCTGGTGACGCCGCACGCGGGGCGAAGGAGACCCGGTGTCGCCTGGTCACGCCGGCTCCGCGGGGCACGATCTACGATCGCGACCTGCGCGTGCTCGCCACGACCCGCACGCATATGGCGGCGGTGTTGGACTGGGAGAAGGCGCGAATCGAGCTGGCGGCACAGGAGGAGGCGTTCGCCGGTGACCAGGTGGGCTCGGAAACTCGTTCGCCGTCGGATCCTGCGCCCGCAGGGGGCGAGGTGTCGGCCCGCGCCTGGCTCGCCGTCGCGCAGCATCACCTCGACCGCGTCAACGGGGTCACCGGCCGCCGCTCCGCGGTCGACGCCGTCAGGCTGGAGCGGGCATTCGCGCACGACCGTGCCGTTCCGTTCGTGCTGGTCGACGATCTGACCGCCGAAGAGGCGCAGGCGGTGGCCGCGACGCTGCGGGCTGGCGATCCGGTGCGCCTCACACCCGTCTATGAGCGGTGGTACCCGTACGGCAGCGCCGCGGCGCACGTCATCGGGCGGGTGCATCGCCAGCCGCAACCACGGACGCCGGACGGCATCCCTACCGTCGGCCCGCCGTTGCTGGCCGGCGATTCGGGTATTGAAAGACAATATGACGAACGTCTGCAGGGGCGCCCCGGCGACGTGGAGATTCGCACGGACCCACTCGGATTCGCGGCCGGGCCGGCCGGTGAGTGCCATGAGGCGGTGCCCGGCGAGGACGTGGTCCTGGGCCTCGATCTCGATCTCCAGCAGGCGGCCGAGCGTGCGATGGCCGGAACGCACGGAGCAGCCGTGGCGATCGAGGTCGCGACGGGGGAGGT
This sequence comes from Opitutales bacterium, assembly GCA_037916645.1. Lineage (GTDB taxonomy): Bacteria > Verrucomicrobiota > Verrucomicrobiia > Opitutales > Opitutaceae > Fen-1467. The sequence continues at coordinate 5,881 of JBAIXJ010000812.1, forward strand.
CCTGGCGATGGCCAGCATGCCGGCCTTCGACTTGAACGCCGTGTCTCCCGTCATCGCGCCGGAGCTGAAGCTAAAGATGGACGCCGAGGGGCGCTGGCTGAACCGCGCAATCCAGGCCCTCTATCCCCCCGGCTCGACGTTCAAGGTGTTTACGGTGCTCGCGGGGCTGCGCGGCGCCACGTTGCACCCTGACGACGTGGTCCACTGCGACGGTTCCTGCGAGGTCGCGGGCCATCGTTTCGTGTGCCACAATCCCGACGGCCACGGCGACGTTTCGCTGGCCACGGCGCTCGCGGTCAGCTGCAACATTTACGCCTACCGCGCCGGGCTGGCCGCCGGGGCCGAAGCCTTGGCCGCCGAAGCGCGGCGGTTCCATTTCGACGCGCCGACGGGCATCGACCTGCCCCACGAAGCCCGGCGCATGCTCGTGCCCGATCCAACGTGGAAGCGGAACCAAGGCCAGGGGCCCTGGACTCCGGGGGACACCGTCAACCTGTCAATCGGACAGGGCGCCCTCCGGATTTCTCCCCTCCAGGCGGCCTGTGCGATGGCATCGCTGGCCCGTCGCGAAACGCTCACGGTGCCGACGCTCCTGCATCGCCCCGGGCGAAAGCCGACGGGCGACCGGCCGGCCGAGCCGTTGGGGATTTCGGACCGGGATTACTCCCGGCTGATCGGGGCCATGCAGGCCGTGGTCGAGAGCGGCATTGGTCGCGAGGCCCAAGTGCCGGGCGTGACCATCGCCGGCAAGACGGGGACCGCGCAGATCTCCCGGCCGCAAGGCATGATGAACGTGGCGTGGTTCATGGCGTTCGCACCGGTTGACCGTCCGGAGATTGCGGTGGCGGTCGCGCTGGAGGGGGACCAACCCGGGGTCGAGTTCGCTGGCGCCGAGCACGCCGCGCCGGTTGTGGGTGAACTCCTGGGGGCCTACTTCGACAGGA
>JBAIXJ010000813.1:0-2124 GCA_037916645.1 Opitutales bacterium
ATCACCGGGCCCGGCCGTTGCGCCGGGCCCGTTTTCTTTCCCTCGGTCGGTTCGCCGCACTGTCCGTCCCGGGCGACAGCCTCGAAGATTGCCTTCGTCCCGGACGCGCATCAATCTGGCGCCAGCACCGACGCCAACCCCATGAGCATCACCGCGAGTGACATCACCGCGCACATCGTGAAACTGGAACCGATGCGCGTCGCCAGCGTGCAGGCTTTCGGTGAGACGCCGGAGCGCGATGCCTGGGAGAAACTTCAGCTCTGGGCCGAGGCGAGGGGCCTGCTGGACCAGCCCCAGGAGTTCCCGGTGTTCGGGTTCAACCGTCCGAGCCCGGCGCCCGGGAGCAAGCGCTACGGCTATGAATTCTGGATCCGCGTCGGCCCGGAGCAGGAGGCCGGCGACGGCGTCGAGATCAAGGAGTTCCCCGGCGGCCTGTACGCGGTCACGACCTGCAAACTCCTCGGCGATCCCGCCGGGACGGTGATGGAGGTCTGGAAGAAGCTCTGGAAATGGGCGCAGAACAGCGGCCATCCGTGGCGCAAGACCCACGAGCTGGAGCGGCTGCACGACCCGCGCCTGCCCGCCGATAGTCTCGTCCTGGATCTCTATCTGCCCATCGAGTCCTGACCGGCGCCGCCTGCCTTATGTCCTCCAAAGCCACAACCGCAGATCTGTTCAAGGACATCGCCTTCACGGTCTACCCCGTGGTCAACGTGAAAGCCGCCCGGGCGTTCTATGAAGGACCGCTCGGCCTCAAGGTCACCGCCAACTGGGAGGACCAATGGGTGGAATACGACATCGGCGCGGGCACGCTCGCGATCACGACGGCCGACGCCACCCACCGCGCCGGCACCCATGGGGCCACGGTGGGGCTGGAGGTTGTGGACCTCGATGCCGCCCTCGCCCGGCTGAAGACGGCGGCCGTCCCGATCGTCAACGGTCCCTTTGACTCCCCGGCCTGCCGGGGCTGCATCATCCGTGACCCCGACGGGAACGAGATCATTTTGCACGCGAAGAAGTGAAGATGGCCCCACGGTGGGTCGGCGCGTTAGGGATCCAGCCTTCGCGCATCGATTCCCCCGTCGCTCCGATAGATCCGCCTAGCGCTTCGGCGGACAAGTAACGCGCCCTACCGTATTCGCCGATGAAACCAGATCCCCGAGCGATGAAGTCCGCCGATCTGGATGAGATCTACCGGACCATCCCGCCCAGGGACATCCCGTGGAACGCCGAGGCGCCGCCGGAGACGATCGTCGACCTGGTTGAGAGCCGGACGGTGCCGCCGGGCGACGCCGTGGACTTTGGGTGCGGCCTCGGCCACGTCTGCGTCTACCTCGCCCAGAAAGGATTCACCGTCACCGGCGTCGACCTCTCGCCGACGGCCATCGGCCTCGCGCGGGAGAACGCCCGGCGCCACGGCGTGACCTGCCGCTTCCTCGCCGCCGACGTCACCGGCGATCTGGCGGAGTTCAGGGGCGCCTTCGACTTCGCGTGCGACTGGGAGCTCCTGCACCACCTTTTCCCCGAACAGCGGGACCGCTACGTGCGCAATGCGAGCGAGAGCCTGCGCCCCGGCGGACGCTATCTGTCGCTGTGTTTCAGCGAGGAGGACCCGCAGTTCGGCGGCAAAGGCAAATACCGGCGGACCCCGATCGGCACCGTGCTTTATTTCTCGTCGGAACCCGAACTGCGGGAACTCTTTTCGCCCCGGTTCAAGATTCTCGACCTGCGGACGATCCCGGTCCGGGCCAAGCGCGGCTCCCATCTGGCCATCTGCGCCTTCATGGAGAAGAAGGTGGCACCAACGAAGCCGGCGAAGGCCTGAAACCGGCAGATTGACGCACTCTCTCTTCGAGGGAGACGCCGAGTCAGGCAGAACGGGGCTTCCACCTTTGGCCCGGGGGGGCGAAAGTCGACCGTCGGGTTATCTAAACAGGCCAGCGAGCGGGTCTTGGCGCTCCGGCGGAGGGGGTGGAAAACATCATAACAGACGTGTGAATACCGACTTCCCGCATGGCCCGATTTGATTTTGGAACTGGTAATGGCAAATTGCTGTCGGTCGCGCCTCACAAGCGCCTCAACCCGAAACAGGAGGTTCATATCATGAAGATCCGACATCTGAGT
>JBAIXJ010000814.1:0-3447 GCA_037916645.1 Opitutales bacterium
TAATCATCCTGCGGCCAGGCATTGCGCCACTGATACGCCTGGTCCTCGAGCTCGCGCGCACCGGAGCTGACGACGGCGCCCTTGGAATCGGTGAGCCTAAACTGGAGGTTGATGCGCGGCATGTAGATCGAACGAAGGATGCGGATGTCCGTGAATTCGTGCCCGCGCCAGGGTTCGAATTCCCCCGCCAGATCGACGTCGGTCACCTTGATTTCCAGATGCATGCCGGTCGGCACGTAGCGATTGCCGGTCTCCTGCATGAAGGTCTGGAGGCGGTTCAAGATGTCAGCGGAGCCGTTGCCCCATGAATCCATCTTGGCGTCGGTGAACTTCTCCGGATTGACGAGAACGACCGAGACCCGGGACTCCGGTTTGGCCACGGACGAGTCCTTGGCGAACGCCCAGCCGGCGCCCGCCGCCAGCAGTGCGACGAGGATGATGCGTTTCGTTTTCATGGCTTACGCCTCCTTAGACGTAATATACCCCCGTATTGTTTCAGCGGGAATCGCTTCGAGCGTTTTTCCCCGGCCTCGCTCCGTCCCACTTCCTATCACGTTGAGGATACGAACAAACGACGTGCCGACCGGGGCGGCATGGGGTCATGCCGCCCGCGGCCGTCGTCGGATCGCCTGCCCGGGTCCGCCGGGGCGCCTCAGGGTTTGGCGAAGGTGAAGGTGACGGTCGTTTTGACCTTGCCCCCTTCCTGGGCTTCCGCGTTGAGCGAAACGTTGCGCTCGGGTGCCTTGGCGGTCGCCACCAGGATGACCGTGGCGCCATTGTCGTTGGCACTGGCGTTGCGCGCCGCGATCGTGAAGCCCTCGGCGGTCAGCTTCTTTTCATAGAAGTCAGCCACCGCCTCGGCCCCATCCGACGTCACGAACTCATAGCCGCCCAAGGTCATCGGTCCGATGGTCTGCAGCGTCGCATCGGTGGTCTGGGCGCCCGGGTACGCGCTCACATACGCCGGAAAACGTGCCACGGTCGCCGCGAGCGCCGCCGCCTTGCCCGCGGAGATCTTCGGCTCCGCCGGCGCTTCCGGCGCCGCCTCGGTCGCGGCCGGCTTCTCCTCCGCCTCCGCCGGCTTTTCCTCGGCGGCCGCAGGCTCGCTCGTTTCGGTCGCCGGCGCCACGGGCTTCTGACCCTTGGAGACCTGCTCCAAGGCCTGACCGATGTTGTCCGCGGTGAACTTGGTCGTGTCGATTGTCACGACCTCGCCGGTCTTCTTGTTCTTGAGCGTGATCGTGCCGGCGGCCTCGTTCTTGGAGACCACCTCGATGTTCGGTGCAAACGCGGCCATCATCGACAGCGTGGCGTACGCCGGATTCTTTTGCGCCTGTCGGGAGTACTCCGACATCTTCTTCTTGGCGAAGTAGGCGCAGGTGATCGTGCATCCGCCGATAAGCACGATGATGCCGCCGAGAATGCAGAGGACGATGATCAGCGTCTTGTTGCCGCCCTGGGCCGGGCCGGCCGGTGGCGGCGGGGGTGGCGCCGGCGGCGGTGGAGGGGGAGGCGGGGGCGGAGGAGGAGGAGGGGGCATGGGAGCGACAGGTCGGAATTACTTGATCAGGGTGAATCGATTTCCGATCACCGGCAACGGCTTACAGACGCCGTTGACCGCGTTGATGATACCCATGACAGCCAACACCAGGATGCCGATGATCAGGCCGAGATGAATCAGCAGCATCAGGATCCAGCCCAGGACGGGAATGAACACGAGGACCATGTCCAGGATGAACGAAGCGAGCCACGCGGCGATCGCCGTCAGGAACAGCACCAGACCCTGGTTGGTGTGATACCGCGCAAAGGGCGAATCCTTTGCCGCCAGCAGCGGCACGAGGAACAGGATGCCCAGATAGGCCAGCACGCCCATCACCTTGTTCTTTTCCACATCCGCGGCGGCGGGGGTCACCACGCCGGGCCCGCCTGCGGCCGCCGGCGGCGCGGGCGGTGCGGCCGGGGCCGCCGCTCCGGCAAAATCACTCTGCGCGTTCGCCGGCGCCCAGGCGGCCATGCCTTCGCGCCAGACCATGGTGTCGGCCTTGATCGCGCCCGTGGTGATCAGGTTCTTGATTTCTTCCGTCGTCGCCGGGCCCGCTTGGGCCCCGTCTTTCATGTAATGCCAGGTTGTACTCATGAGGGGGGTGATATTGGGGTTTGGGAAAATCCGTTTCACGCAGCGCCGCCTGCGGGCGCGAACGGCGAGGGGGGAATCGTCGTGCGGGGGCCGGCTGGCGCGGGTTGACTCTTCACATCATCCGGGGAATCGGACCGGTGCGCGGTTCGCCGCGCCCGGCCCAGGGCCCTGTCACTCAACTAGACCCATTCCCGGCTGTCAAACCGTACGACGCCAGCCCCTTGCTCGCATCCCGCCCGGGCGCCCCCGGGGGCAAGCCCGACCTTGACACCCCGAATGGGCTCCGGTCACCTTGACCCTCTTTTTTCGACAAGATCATGCAACCGACATTCCGTCCCCACCGAAAAAAGCGCGCACGCCAGATCGGCTTTCGTGCCCGCATGTCCACCAAGGCCGGCCGCAAGGTCCTCGCGTCCCGCCGGCGCAAAGGGCGCAAACGCCTGACCGTCGTCTGAGCCCGTCCGCCCATCCCCGCCGTGTCCGGCCCTCCTTCATCCCTCTCGCCGTCCGCGCGGCAGCGCTTTGGTCCCAACCAGCACCTGCGGCGCGCCGGTGATTTCCGCCGCGTCCGGGAAGGCGGCCGGCGCATCGACAGCGGGGCGATGACCGTGTGGTGGCGCCGGCGCGACGCCGCCGACGCGGACACCGGGCCGGCGCCGTCCCGCGTGGGCGTGGTCGCCTCGTCCGCCGCGGTCGGCTCCGCCGTCCGGCGCAACGCCGCCAAACGGCGCCTGCGGGAGATTTTCCGCCGCAACCAGGGTCTGGTTCCGACCGGCCTCGATTTGATCCTCGTCGCCCGCACGGCCCTCAACCGGCTGCGCTACCAGGTGGTCGAATCGCAGTTCGCTGACGCCTGCCGGCGCATTGCCACCTCGAACGATGAGCACCGTTGACCGGGCGCCCGGGCGGACTCGCGCCGCCGTCGAGCGCCGGCCCTTGACGCTCGTCCCTCGACCCACGACCGCCGGCGTCGGGCTCGGCGCCCTTCCCGCGCGCCTTCTGCTCGGCCTGATCTGGCTCTACCGGCACACCCTTTCCCCCGCCCTGCCCGCCGTGTTCGGCCCGTCGTGCGGCTGCCGTTTTCATCCCACGTGCGCGGTCTACGCCGCCGAGGCGATCTCCCGGCACGGCGCCCTGGCGGGCACGGCCCTGAGCGTGCGCCGCCTGCTCCGGTGTCATCCGTTCCACCCGGGCGGGTTTGACCCGGTCCCGGCTGTGCCGGAGCTCCGGCGGACCGGCCCCGTCCTGCGCCCGGTGGTCCGGCGCGTGACGCCCTCGCGCCCGCGGCTCATTCCCGTGGCGCGCAGCCC
>JBAIXJ010000815.1:0-1774 GCA_037916645.1 Opitutales bacterium
GGCGCCGCCGCCGTCCGCCTGCACGCGGTCGGCACAACGAGGCCCTACACGCAGCCCATCATCACCCTGGAAATCGACGGCGTGGATTGCGGAGCGCTGCAGAAATACCAGGGCGGCGACCTGCGCGCGACCGTCGTCGAGGAGACTGCGACCCAGCCGGACACGGGTTTGCCCAAGAAGCACATCGCCTCGCCCGCTTACGCGCCGCTGGTCGTCACCATGGGGATCCCGTTCGACAATGTCATCGCCGGCTGGATCGGCGACCTGTGCGCCAATCGCGCGACCCTCAAGAAGGTCCGGATCCGGGAATTCGACGCCACCATGAAGCTCCGAGGCGGAGTCGAGGTGGACAACACGGCCCTGATCGAGGCGGACTTCCCTGCGCTCGACACGACCGACAAATCCGCCGCCTCAGTCACGCTCGTCTTGGCGCCCGGATCCGCGCAACCCCTGCCGGCCGATGCGGGCAAGATTGTGCCGGACGCCGCCATGGCGGTCCGGAAGACGGTGTCCGTCAGCACGTTCACCATCGCGATCGACGGGATGGCCACCGCGTTCGTCCGGCGGGTCGAACCGATCACGATCAAACGGGCGGCCGGCAGCGCCGGCCCCACCGAATTCTCCAACCTCATCGTGACCGTGGCGGACGCCGACGCCGACGCCTGGCGCACCTGGTTCAACGACTTTGTCGTCAACGGCAACTCGGGCGACGCACAGGAACGAGGCGGCACCCTCGCGCTCCAGGATGCCACGAGGTCCCAGGCGGTGCTCAGCCTGCAGTTCTCCCATCTGGGTCTCGCGCGGTTCTCGCCGTCACCCTTTGATTCGACCACCGAAGCGATCCGCAGCGATCAGGCGGAGCTGTATTTCGAGGCGATGACGCTGGGAACGAGCGGAGCGGCCGGATCCTCGTCCACCGGATCGACGACCACGACGGGTTCGACCACCGGCACCGTCAACCCGCCCATCACCGGCACCCAGCCGACTCTCCCCACCAGCGGCACGAAACAGGTTCCGCCTTTGTCGCAGACCGGCATCAGCACCACGACCAACACCGGCAATAATTCCACCACGACCACCAGCACCGCCGCGGTGATCTCCTCGCCGGCTGCGGGCTCAACCCTCGATGGTCCCACGGCCACCTTCACCTGGAACGCCGTGCCCGGTGCCACCGGCTATGCCCTCGTCATCGGCACCCAGACCACCAACAGCAGTCTCTGCAACAAGAACGTTGGACTGGCCACCAGCCTGACGGTGTCCGGGCTCCCGACCGACGGCTCGTTCATCTATGCCCGCCTGTATACCTCCGTGGGCCCTGCGACCCTCTATAGCGACTACAACTACAAGACCGCCGGCAGCGGCAGCACCAAGGCCGCAATCAGCTTGCCCGCGCCAGGCACGAAGCTGAGCGGCTCCACGGTCACCTTTGCCTGGAATGGTGTGCCGGGGGCAACCGCCTACACACTCGATGTCGGCTCAACGGCGGGGGGCAACGACCTCTTTTCCCGGGCGGGCTTTGTCGCCACCTCCTGCCAGGTCACCGGCCTTCCCACCGACGGCAGCACGGTCTACGTCCGTTTGTGGACTCAAGTCGGCACTGTCTGGCAGTACAACGACTACACCTACACCGCGGCCGGCACCGCGGGGAGCACCGGTAGCGCAAGTAGCACCACCAAAGCCGTGATGATGTCCCCTGCATCCGGCTCAACCCTCGCGGGCTCCTCACAGACCTTTGCTTGGAACGCGGGCGCGGGGGCGACCGCCTACGCACTCG
>JBAIXJ010000816.1:0-2921 GCA_037916645.1 Opitutales bacterium
ATTGATCCAGCAAAAGCGGATCAACACCGCCTCCGTCGCCGGGCAATGGGAAGCCAGCGTAATGCAGGTGGTCAAGCAGCCCCTGCCCGGAGTGGAGAGCGCCCTGGTCATTGCCGGCAGCGACAAACGCGGCACCATTTACGCCATCTACAATCTGTCGGAGCAGATCGGGGTCTCGCCCTGGTATTGGTGGGCCGACGTGCCGCCCAAGAAGCGCACCGAAGCCTGGATCATCCCCGGCCGTTATGCCTCCGGCGAACCTGCCGTCCGCTACCGCGGCATCTTCCTCAACGACGAGGCGCCGTGCCTGACCGGCTGGGCCCAGGAGAAGTTCGGCGGCCTCAATTCGAAATTCTACACCAAGGTCTTCGAGCTCCTCCTGCGCCTTCGCGCCAATTACCTCTGGCCCGCGATGTGGGACAACGCCTTCAACGAGGACGATCCCGACAATCCGCGCCTCGCCGACGAATACGGCATCGTCATGGGCACGTCCCATCACGAGCCGATGATCCGGTCGCAGCAGGAGTGGCACCGGCACGGCCAGGGTCCGTGGAATTACGAAACCAATGGCGAGGCCTTGCGGAAATTCTGGAGCGACGGCATCCGGCGCAATCGCGACTTCGAGAGCCTGGTCACCATCGGCATGCGGGGCGACGGCGACATGGCGATGAGCGAGACCGCCAACGTCGCCTTGCTCGAGCGCATCGTGCGCGACCAGCGCGCCATCCTGACCCGGGAGATGAACCGACCGATCACGCAGATCCCGCAGATCTGGGCCCTCTACAAGGAGGTGCAGGGCTACTACGAGGACGGCATGACCGTGCCGGACGATGTCACGCTGCTCTGGTGCGACGACAACTACGGCAATCTCCGGCGCCTGCCCACCGCCGCGGAACGCCGTCGCCCGGGTGGGGCCGGCATCTACTACCACATCGACTACGTCGGCTGGCCGCGTTCCTACAAATGGCTCAACGTCACGCCGATCTCGAAGATCTGGGAACAGATGCACCTGGCGCGCGAATACGGCGCCGATCGCGTCTGGATCGTCAACGTCGGCGACCTCAAGCCGATGGAGTTCCCCCTCGAATTCTTCCTGCGCTACGCCTGGGCGCCCGAGCGGTGGACCTACGAACAACTTCCCGAATTCGGCCGCCGCTGGGCCGAGCGCGAGTTCGGTCCGACATGCGCGCCCGAAATCGCCGACTTGATCGCGAGCTACAGCAAGCTCAACGGCGCCATCAAACCGGAATGGCTGACCCCCGACGTTTTCAGCGCCGTCAATTATGACGAAGCCCAACGGATGGCCCGGATCTGGTCCCAGCTCGACGAACGGGCGGCCGCGGTCGCCCACCGCCTCCCGCGCGCGAGCCAGGACGCATTTTTCCAACTCGTCCGCTGGCCGATCCAGGCCTGCCGCATCGTCAACGAGCTCTACACCACCGCGGGCCTGAACCAGCTTTATGCATTTCAAGGCCGCGCCTCGACCAACACCACCGCGGCCAGGGTCCGGGAATTGTTCCAGGCCGACGCCGCCCTGACCCAGCAGTTCAACGAGAAACTCGGGGACGGCCGCTGGCGCCATTTCGCCGACCAGACCCATCTCGGTTACACCGGCTGGCAGCAACCGCCGCGCAACACCATGCCGCCGGTCAGCGAGATCCAGCCGACGCCCTACGGTGAGATCGGTGTCGCGATCGAGGGCGCCCGCCCCGCCTGGCCCGAAGTCATCCCGGGCCAGAAACGACCCGCCCTGCCACCGCTGGATTCGCTGACGCGCCCCACCCGCTGGATCGAGGTCTTCAACCGCGGGCTCGGTTCCATCCGCTACACCGCGGAGACGTCCGCCCCGTGGCTGCACCTCTCCTCCGGCAGCGGCGAACTGACGGGGTCCGCCCAGGAACGGCTCGAGGTCCGGGTCGACTGGGACCAGGTCCCGGAGGGCCGGACCGACGCCCGACTCTCGATCACGGACGAGCGCGGCACCCGTGTCTTCATCGGCGTCCCGGTCGTCAAATACCCGGCCAATCCCGCGCCGACTCCGGATTCATTTCTTGAGGCCGAAGGCTACGTCTCCATCGAGGCCATTCACTACAGCCGCGCCATCCCCGCACCGGATGTCACCTGGCACGTCCTCCCGGATTTCGGGCGCACCGCCGGAGGCGTGACGCCGGCGCCCGCCACCGCGGAGAGCCGCACGCTCTCTTCCGACTCCCCGCGTCTCGAATATCGCATCCACACCGTCTCCCACGGCCCTGCGACGATCGAACTCACGTTGTCGCCGACGCTGGCCTTCACACCCGGGCGAGGGCTGCGTCTCGCCGTCTCGGTCGACGACGCCAAGCCCCAGGTCATCGACCTGAAGCTTCCTGTCGGCGACGGCCAGGAGGCCTGGGGGAAAACCGTGGAGGAAGCGGTGCGCAAGGTCTCGACCACCCACGAGATTGCCGCGCCAGGCTCGCATGTCATCAAGGTCTGGATGATCGATCCGGCGATCGTTCTGCAGCGCGTGCTGCTGAGCTTCGGTGATGTGCGGCCCAGCTATTTCGGTCCGCCCGAGAGCGTGAAAAGCCCCGCCCAGGCCTCTGCTTCAAATTTCTCAAACCAATGAAGACATCCCTGTTCGCTCCGTTCCTTGCCCGAGCCGCGCGCCTCGTGCTCGCCAGCCAGCTCTGCCTCGCCACGGTTCTTTTCGCCGCGGATGAAACGTGCGCCACGTGCGGCGGCCGGGTCACCGTCAGCGGCGATTTCACCCACCGCAAGGAGGCGCCCTCGCTCGTCGTCGCAGGCGCGGGCACCGGGGCCGCCGCCTATCGCGAGGACGTCAACGGCCCGCGCTTCACCGTGACGATCTCCAGCCTCCCCGCGGGAACGTACCTGATCGAGATCGGCGCCGCGGAAACGACCGCCACGGGGCCCGGCGA
>JBAIXJ010000817.1:0-12820 GCA_037916645.1 Opitutales bacterium
CGGCGCCGCGCTTTTCCGCAGGTCCTGGTCGGCATTGGTGAGATCCGACCGCAGCTCGACAAAGGCGGATTGAAACGCGGCCAGCGAAGACTGGCGCACCGCCGACTTCATGCCGAAGGCGCCAGCCCAGAACATCTTGCTGGGCTGCTTCGGGCCGGTGCTGGCGTAGTCCTTCTCAAACAGGACCCGCCCACCGGCAGCGGTGGCCCGGGCGTGCACCGTGAGTTTGGCCTGGAAATCCTCGAAGGCGTAGTGACGGATCGTCAGCTCCAGCACGAGCGCCCCGTCCCCTGGGGCCAGGGCCGGCGCGGTGTCAGTCAGGCGGCAGTCGGCGAAGGTCTGCGGAAACTCGACCTCGGCCACCTGCTTGAGCATTTCGCCCGGCTGAACGTCCCAGACATTGGCGATGCCGGTCGTGAAGGAATGGATCGGCACCTTCTGCTCGACGGTCGTGCGGTCGATCACCACGTAAGCGGACCGATCGATCCGCTGGCCCCCGGTTTCATAATGCCAGTCGGATTTCTGGAACGTCACGTCGTGGTGCAGGCACCCGGCGAAAATCATCGAACCGGCGAATAGCGCCGCGATTGGCACCACCCGGTGGGGAGAAAGTTGGGACGGAGTTCTCATGATCGATTCAGCGCGGGTGTAGTCCATCTGCGGAAAAAGGACGAACCGATTCTGAACGGCGGCGGGCGCTGCCGGTCCCGTCGCTATGCCGCCCACTCCAGCGCGTATTCACCTCCGAAGCCCCGCCAGCTGAGCGGCCGTCGTTCCGCGAGCGCATCGGCGAAATCCGGGAGCGAGGGACAGGACTCCGGCGCCGCGGCGGACGGATCCGCGGTGAACGCCAGCCGGCCGATCGCGCCCGGGCCCGGGCAGGCGGCGAGCCCGAGGGCGAAGGCAAACGCACGGTCGCTCGCCACGCCGTGATCCAGCAGCCAGGTGCCGCGTTCTTCGCCGCCCGTGAGCACGACGCGCGGCGCCGGATCGAGCAGCGCGGCGAGCAGGGCGTGCTCGACCAGGCGGCGCCGCCCGGTGAGCGGGAGGAAACGCCGGACCGGCTGCTGGCGGCCGATCATCACCTGCTGGACGGCGCTCGGGTGGATCGACGTCTGGAAGAGCAGGGGACTTGGCGTCGGAAAGCTCGCCAGGTAGTCCTCGAGGGCGCGGGTCTCCGAATAGGTCGTGGCATAGACGATCGTGTCGTCGGCGCCGATCGCGAGGCCGTCCAGCGTCGCGCCGACGAGCAGCCCCAGATGGGTCATGCGGCGCAGGGCGCCGCGCGGGAAAAGCGGGCCCAGTCGGTCGCGCGCCGCGTCGACCGTTTCAGTGGCGGCCGGGCGCTCGACCCGCAGGTGCTGGATCCGGCGCTCAATCATGGGTCAACAGCGTTGCCGCGTGGGCGCCACCGAAGGCGTTGCTGTCGAGCACGACCCCATCGAATTCGCCGGCCGCGAAGTCCGCGAGGGCGACGTTGTCGGTGAAGCACGGGGCCGTGCTGCCCACGGTGCCCGGCACCCGCCCGGCGCGCAGGGCCGCGAGGGTGATCGCCAGTTCCACCAAGCCGCAGCTGCCCAGGGTGTGCCCGAGGCTCCCCTTCCAGGATACGAGCGGGGCGTCCGGCAGGGCGCGCGCGAAGGCTTCCGCCTCCAGCCGGCCCGCCTCCAGGGTTCCCGTGCCGTGGCCCTTCACCCACACCCGGCGCCCCTGCGCCGCGCCGGCGATCGCGGCGGCGATGGCGTCAAAACCGGCGCCGTTGGGCCGGTTGCCCGTGAAATGAAACATCTCGTTGTGCAGCGCGTGCGCCGCGAGCCGGAATGCTCCGCCTTCCCGGGTGAGTACGGCGAAGGCCGCGCCGTCTCCGAGGCCGATGGAGCCCGACTCGCGCACGGCGTACGGCGCCGGCCAGCCGGCGTTGAGGATCTTCAGGCTGGAGAACCCGCCGGCGACGAAGGGACTGACGAAATCGAACGTCACCACGAGGACCCGCCCGGCGGCCCCGCCGTGCAGGAGGCGCGCCGCCTGCAGGAGCCCGTGCTGGGCCGAGACGCAGGCGTGGGACAGCAGCAGGATGTGATCCCCCCAGCCGAATTCGCGCTGGAGCATTTCCACGCACGCGAACGGCGGCCCGTGGCGCAGGTGGCGCGAATCGCGGTCGCGGGTGAAGGCGTGCAGGCTCCCGACCCCAAAGTTGCTGCTGGTGATGATCACCGGGCGGGCGGCCGTGCCCCATGCGTCGCCCGGAATCCGGGCCACGAGGCGCCGCAGGTCGGGCAGCCAGCGCGGCGGAATCGTCTCGTCCATCGGGGCGCACAGGGCCAGCGGCACCGCATCCCCTCCGTCGCGGCCGAGCACGGGGCGCATCTCCAGCGCGCGGCGTCCGGCGAGCAGCGCAGCGTGCGTGGCGGCGGCGTCACCCAGGGGCGTCAGGCAGTCGCACACCCCGATTCCCACCGGCAGGGCATCCGCCTCGGCGCTCATGGGGGCGGCTCAAGCCCGCGGCCCGGCGCCGCGCTGGCGGATGAACTCGGCCAGGGTCGCGACCGAGGCGAGGGCGCGGCGGGACTCCTCGCTCGTGCCGATCTTGAGGCCGAACTCCTTCTCGAGGCGCAGCACGAGCTCCAGCGCGTCGATCGAATCGAGGTCGAAGCGCGTGTTGCCGAACAGCGGCTCGTCGTCGCGGATGTCCTCCGGGCGGACGTCCTTCAGGCGGAGCGTTTCGACGATCAGTTTCTTGAGGCGGAGGGCGAGGTCGTCGGGCATGGCCATCAGGCGGGCTGGCGCAGCACGTGGCAGACGTTGCTGCCGCCGAAGCCGCTGCTGTTGTTGAGCACGAGTCGCGGGCGCACGTCAAGCGAGGCGCGGGGGAGATGGAGCGGCGCGCAATCCGGGTCCACCTCCTCGAGGTGGGCCGCTCCGGGGATGAACCCCTCGTCGATCGCGAGGGCGCAGAACGCCGCCTCCATCAGGCCGGAAAGCGAGAGGCCGTGTCCGGTGAGCGCCTTGGTGCTGCTGACCGGCGGGCGGGCGGAGCCGGTGAACACGGCGCGCAGGGCCAGCGCCTCGGAGCGGTCGCCCTGCGGGGTGGAGGTCGCGTGGGCATTCACGTAGTCGACGTCTCCGGGCGCGGCGCCGGCATCGGCCAGCGCCCGTTCCATGGCTTCGCGCAGGCCGGCGCCCTCCGGGTGGGTGATGGCGACACTGTGGCCGTCGCCCGCCTGGCCCCAGCCGGCGAGTTCAGCATAGATGTGCGCGCCGCGGCGGCGTGCCAGCGCCTCGGCCTCGACGATCATCGCGACGGCGCCGCCGGTCCCCACGAAGCCGTCGCGCCGCCGGTCAAACGGGCGCGAGGCGGAGACGGGATCGGGGTTCACCGACAGGGCGCGCAGCGCGGCGAACGGCAGGATGCTCTCGGTCGTCATGTCCTCCGCGCCGATGACCACCATCCGCTGGTGGCGGCCCAGCCGGATCTCGTCCATGGCGTACGCCAGCGCGTGGCTGGACGATGTGCAGGCGGAGACAAAGCCGCAGACGGCGCCGCGGATGTGATAGTGGGCGGCGAAATTGAAGTTGAGCGTGCCGGCGATCGAGCTGACCACGCCCATGGGGTTGCCGCGCTCGCCCTGCGCCGCCGCCATCTGCTGGAGAAAGTGGCCGAGCATGAAGGGCGAGCCGGCGGAGGCGCAGAACAGGCCCGTGTCCGGCGCCGACAGGTCGCCGGCCGCGAGGCCCGCGTCGGCCAGGGCCTGCTGGAGCGCGCACTCCGCGTAGACGCCGTGCGGAGGCAGGCCGCGCAGGAGCTCCTGGCTGATCGGGTGCTGCTCCGGCCAGCGCCAGTCGCGCCAGTTGGTGGTCGGGAAGCTGAAGCCCTTGATCGTGCCCACGACCTTGACGGGCACCCGGGGGTTGCCGAAGAACTCGTACCGCTCGAAACCGTGGCGCAGCTCGCGCAGGCTGCGCCGGACGGCGGCCTTGTCGTTGCCGATGCTGATGATGAAACCCAGGCCGGTGATGACAGGGAGCGGGGCCATGCTGCTCCCCGGTCAGCCCGCGGGGCGGGTCGTCACCTTGCGCCGGATGAAATCCCGGAGGTCATCGATCGTGCGGACCTGCAGGATTTCCTCGTTCGAGATGGAGATGCCGAACAGGTCCTCGGCAAAGAAGATGATTTCGGTGATCGCGAGGGAATCGAAGCCCAGGCCGTCAATCAGCGGCGTGGCCCCCGGCAGCGCGGCCACGTCGGGCGCCGGCTTGCGCGGGCAGAAATCCTGCAGGATCGCGCAGACCACCGGATCGAGGTCGGCCGGGTCGCCGCCGGACCGAAAGCGCCGGAAGGCCGCCCGGGCCGGCTCGGGCAGATAGCGGAGCTTTTCCTCGACATCGGGGGCGGCGGTGGAGGCGGACGGGCTGGGGTCCATGGCGCTGGGTGGGGAAAGCGTCTACTGGCGGGAGGTTGAAATCACGGCGCGGCGGTGGCAAAGCCAAAGTATCGGATTCAGGCTTTCACGGCGGTGTATTCGCTGAAAAGCCCGAGCATCTTCTTTCGCGCCACCTGCGTGAAGCCGGCGGCCTTCAGCTCCTGCAGCACCGTCTGCGGCGGCACGCAGGTATCCATGGTCTCCCAGAAATAGACCATCATCTCCTGGGTGCTGCGGCTGCGGGTGAACAGGCGGGTGAGGAGGGGATAGATCCGCCCGAAATAGAGGCGGAACAGGAACGCCCCGAGGCGGCCGGCCGGCTTGGTCACCTCGAGGATCAGCACCTTGCCGCCGGGCCGCAGCACGCGGAGGAACTCCCGGAAGGTGACCTGCAGGTCCGAGACGTGCCGCAGCGCGTAGCCCATGGTGAGGAAATCGAAGCTGCCGTCGGCGAAGGGCATCGCCTCGGCGCCGCCCTGGACAAACCGGGCCGGCAGCTTGGCGCGGGCGACGGCCAGCATGCCCTCGCTCGGGTCAAGCCCGGTGATCGCCTCGGCGGAGCCCAGGATTTTGGCGGCCGCCGTCGTCATCAACCCGGTGCCGCAGGCCACATCCAGCAGCTGCATGCCGGGCTTGAGGCCGTGGCGCTGCTGCGCCCAGCGCCGGTAGAAGGCCCCGGTGCGCAGGAAGCCCCAGTCGACGACCGCGTCGTAGTGCTGCGCGCCGGCGTCGAACAGGCGCTGGACGAACGCCGGCTTGTCCTCCGCCTTGGTGTAGTGGCTCGTGAGAAGCGGGTGGGGGTTCATGCTCCGGTCCGCGGCGGCGCGGGATCGAACGAGGATCGCCAGCCGCGGGAGCGCGCCAAGGAGAAAATCGCGAGGAGGTTCCGCGCCCGGAGGCGGATGCGCGGGCCCCGGGCCCCGCCCTTCCCGCCGGCACCTAGCGGCCGCGCCGCCCGAATAGGCGCGCGATGCCAAGCCCTGCGAGCCCCCAAACGAAGCACGCCCCGATGGCACCGCCGCCGCCGCCCCCCCCCCCGCCGCCGGATGGCGGCGGCGGCGCGGCGTTCACCGTCAACGTCGCCGGATTGCTGGTAATGCTGCCGAGGTAGTTGCTGGCCGTCACGGTGTACGAGCCGGCATCGGTCGTCTGAACGTTGTTCAGGTTCAACGTGCTGCCGGTGGCGCCGGAGATCGCTGTCCCCCCCTTGCTCCATTGGAAGCTCGGAGCCGGACCGCCCGAGGCGGTGACGCTGAACTGCACGTTGGCGCCCGCGTTCACCGTCTGGCTCGCCGGCTGCGCCGTGATCACCGGCGCGGACGCGACCGTACCCTTCATGATGACGTGATCGTTCGTATCGGCCACAAACAGGGCGCCGGACGAGTCCACGGTCACGCCGGTCGGATAGTTCATCGCCGTCATCCCCACGACCGCGGCCACCGCCTGGCCGCCGGCCACGTAGCTCACCAAGCCGCCGGTGTCGATCCGCCGGATCGTGCAGTTGTCGGTGTCGGCGACATAGAGGTTGCCCGCCGCGTCCAGGGCCAGGTCGGAGGGATGGTCAAACCGCGCACTGGTGCCCGGACCGTCGGCGGTGCCGGTGCTGCCGGCCAGGCCGGCGACGGTCGTCACGACACCGGCCGGCGTAACCTTGCGGATCGTGCTGTTGTTGGTGTCCGCCACATAGACGTTGCCGGCGCTGTCGACGGTGACGCCCTCGGGCGAATAGAAACGGGCCGAGGCGCCCGAACCGTCGGCGCTGCCGCTGACCCCCGCCAGGCCGGCGAGCGTGGAGACGGCGCCGGCCGGCGTCACCTTGCGGATCGTGTGATGGCCGGTGTCGGCAATGTACAGGTTGCCCGCGCCGTCCACGGTCACGTCCGAGGGCGTGCTGAGCTGCGCGGCCGGCCCGACGACGGTCGTCACGGCGCCGGCCGACGTGATCTTGCGGATGGCGTTGTTGGCGGCGTCGGCGACGAACACATTCCCGGCGGAGTCGACCGCCAGCCCCATCGGGTGGGAGAAGCGGGCGGCGCTGCCGGTGCCGTCGCTGCTGCCGGCCGCACCGGCCAGGCCGGCGAACGTGGTGACCGCGGCGCCCGCCGTGACCTTGCGGATGGTCTGGTTGTTCGTGTCGGCGACATAGACGTTGCCGGCGCTGTCCGTGGTGAGGTCCGCCGGATCGAAGAACTGGGCGGCGGTGC
Organism: Opitutales bacterium; assembly: GCA_037916645.1. GTDB lineage: Bacteria > Verrucomicrobiota > Verrucomicrobiia > Opitutales > Opitutaceae > Fen-1467. Next base: position 6,626 of record JBAIXJ010000817.1, read on the forward strand.
CGGTGCCGTCGAGGGCGCCGTTCGTTCCCATCTGGCCGGCGAAGGTGGTGAAGACGAACGGATGCGCCACGACGAGGTAAGCCGTCGTGCTGGTGGCAGTGCCGTTGGTGTTGCTGACGAGGCACTGGAACGCATCGCCGTTCATCGCATCCGTGACCGAGTTCACGCCGAGGGTGTCGGTGGTCGTGCCCGTGTATGTCGTCGTTTCACTCAGGTTGCTCCACGTGCTGGTCCCGGCCGGGGCGCGCTGCCATTGATAGGCTGGCGGGGGATTGCCGTTGGCCGCGACATGGAAGGTCCCGCTCTGGCCGGCGGGACGGCTCATGCTCCTCGGCTGGCTCGTGATGACCGGCGTGTAGCTCCGCACCAGGCTCTGGACCAGGCCGGCCACGTTCGGCACGCCGATGCCGGTGACCATGTCGTAGCCGGCGCCGGCGGTGTACGCGCCGTTGCTGCCGCTGATGATGTCCCGGAAGCTGCTCGTGCCCAGCAGGGGATAGATGCTCGGGCCGAGCAGGCCGAGCGAGCCCTGACCGGCAAGGGTCCGGGCCTGTTCGATCAGCGCGGACAGGCCCGCCCAGATCGGCGTGCTCACGCTCGTCCCGCCGATTTGAACGTAGCCGTTCATGCTGGGATTGGCTGATGTGATGTAGATCAGGACCCCGAGCTGAGGATCAGCCGTCGCGGAAACGTCGGGCACCAGTCTTCCCGTGCCGCTCGGCACGCCCGGGCCCGTTTGCCAGGCCGGCCGGCTCCAGATTGCGCTGCTGCCGCCGCCGCTGCCGTTCCAGGCCGTCTCGCTCGTGACCGTGCCGCCGTTGGCGTCGTCGAGGTTCAGGCTCGTGCCGCCGACCGATGTCACGCTGGGATCGCCGGCGGGAAAAACGACCTGCTGGGGGACCGAGGTGCTGTACCGGCCCGTGTTTGGATCGGGATTCGAGCCGCCGTCACCCGACGAGGCCAGCACCGTGACCCCCTGGCTGGCAAGGGCGGCGAGCCACTGCGCCTCGGACTGGTACTGGTTGGGGGTGAAATAGCTCTCGCCGAGGCCGAAGCACAGCATGACCTGCCGCAGGCTCGGGTTGGAGGGCAGGTCGGCGAAAACCTGCGCGTAACCCTGGTCGAGGGAGGAGGGCTGGAGGTTCTGGGTGGCATAGACCCTCACCTTGACGCCGGGCGCCATGGCCGTGCTCCACTGGACATCGACCGTTTCCTCGCCGGTCGGGGCGTTCAGCGTGCCGGCGACAACCTGGATCTTGGTCACATTGGCCAGCGTTTCCGGAATGTTGTAGCGCGCCCAGAAGGTGGTGAGATCGGAGTCGTTGGGAAACGTGTCGATCACCGTCGCGACGGTCTGTCCGGTGCCGTCGAGTCCCAGCCCGCTCGCGTTGTAGGCATGCAGGATCTGGCTGGGGGTGTAGGGCGGGTTGATGATGGCCTGCGGCAGCAGCTGCAGCTTGTGCGCGCGGAGATGCGGCTGCAGGCCGTTGATGCCCAGCAGGGCCGGCGCGAGGGCGGCCGGCACGCTGGGCGCGGAGATGGCCGAGGTGAATTCGCCGCCCTCGAACGTCACGCGGGCGAAGGTGGTCGCAAAGACGCCCGCCACCCGGCTGACTTCGCCGCGCGCAAAGAGGCCCAGGTGGCTGTCGTCCCGGCGCGTGATCGTGAACCCCTGCGCCTCGAGCCAGCGCGCCAGCGTCTCGTAGTCGGCGGCCAGCGGGAGGTAATTGGCGGTCATCTCCTCGCGGGTGATGATCTCGCGGCGGCTGACCCGCGCCTGCAGCTCGTCGAAATGGCGCATCCGCAGCGCCAGCTCGAATTCCAACGGTGCCGATTGTTCCTCGGCGGTGAGCACCGCGCGGGTGATCCGCGGCTCAGCCCCGGCCGCGGTTGTCGGCGCCGTCGCCGCCAGCTTTTCGAGGGAAATCTCCCGGATGCTGCCGGGCCAGGAAACGCGCGGGGCGGGCTCCGCCGGCGCGCCCAGGGACGAGGCGGCGAGCAGGAGAACCGTCAGGAGCAGGTCGCGGGCGAGCCCGTGGGCTGGCCGCCGGCGCCCGCGGGGGAGGCGATCAATCGTGATCATTTCGCTGGATTCAGGGTAACCGTCGACATGGCCGCACCGGGGCGGAAAAAAGGAGAAGATTCCTGCGGAGTCCAAGCACGGTCAAAAACGGGCTGGATTGGAAGCACGATTCGGCCGTCGTCCTGACGCATCAGGTACCCTTCAAGGTCGAACAAGCAGGCCTTCGCCGCCTGGCCCCCGGCACCATTCCGCGGACGGCTCCCGCGAGCGCCAGGGCGACGACAAACCACGACCCCAGGGCCCCGCCGCCGCCGCCGCCCGACCCGCCCGAATTGGCGGCCGGATTGGCGCCGCCTGTGACGGTCACCATCGCGGTGTCGCTCGTCGCCGTGCCGGCGAAATTGGTGGCCGTGACGTAGTAGCCGCCGGCGTTGAGCAGTTGGATGTTGGACAGCGTCAAGCTCGCGCTGGTGGCGCCGCTGAGGGGCGACGTGCCGAAATACCATTGATACGTCGGGGCCGGCGCCCCGGAGGCGGTCACGCTCAACGTCACGGTCGATCCGGCCGTCGCATTCTGGCTCTGGGGCTGGGTGACAATGCGCGGCGCGGTGGCCGCCATGCCCTCGCGCACCGTGTGGTTGCTGGTGTCGGCCACGTAGACGTTGCCGGCGCCGTCGACGGCCACCCCGGTCGGATAATAGAACTGCGCGGCGGACCCGGTGCCGTCGGCGCTGCCATTGGTGCCGGGCTGGCCCGCAACGGTTCCGGTCAGGCCCGCCGGGGTGATCATGCGGATGGTATGGTTGTCGGTGTCGGCGACGTAGAGGTTGCCCGAGCCGTCCACGGCGAGGTCCGAGGGGAATTGGAGGCGCGCGACGGAACCTGCACCGTCGTTGCTGCCGCTCGCGCCGGCGAGGCCGGCGAGGGTGCTCACGGTGGCGTCCGGCGCAATCTTGCGGATGGTGTGGTTGTTGGTGTCCGCCACGTAGAGATTGCCCGCTCCGTCCACCGCCACCCCCTCGGGCGAGGCGAAGCGCGCGACCGTACCGACGCCGTCCGCGCTGCCGGTGCTGCCAGGCCGGCCCGCGACGACCGTGACGGTGCCGTCCGGCGCGATCCTCCGGATCGTCTCGTTGTTGGTGTCGGCCACGAAAAGGTTGCCCGCGCCGTCCACGGTGACGTCGGACGGGAAGCTGAATTGCGCGGCGGTGCCGACGCCATTGGCGCTGCCGGCGATGCCCGCCTGGCCGGCGACCGTCGACGTCACGCCCGCCGGCGTGATCTTGCGGATCGTGTGGTTGTCGGTGTCGGCGACGTAGAGGTTGCCGGCGGCATCCACCGTGATCCCCGTGGGACTGTTGAAGCGCGCCGCGCTGCCGGCGCCGTCCGTGCTCCCGGTCGTGCCGGCGAGGCCCGCCAGCGTGGTCACCGTGCCGTCCGGGGCGACCTTGCGGACCGTGTCGTTGTTGGTGTCGGTCACAAAAAGATTGCCCGCGCCGTCGACCGCGACGTCGGAGGGTCCGTTGAAACGCGCGGCGCTGCCGGTGCCGTCGGCGCTGCCCGCGTTCCCGGCGCGGCCGGCCACCGTGACGACCGTCAGCGGATTGGCGACCACCAGGGCCACCGGCGGCGCGGAGGTGACCGAGCCGTTGCCGTTGCTGACGACACACTGGAACAGGTCGCCGCTCATGGCGGCGGTGGCCGCACTGACGGTGAGCGTGGCCGAGTTCACGCCGGCGTAGGTGGCGCTGGCGGCGAGGTTGCTCCAGGCGGTGCCGCCCGCCGGCTCGCGCTGCCACTGGTAGGTCAGCGGCGGCGCCCCCGCGGCGTTCACTGTGAACGTGGCGTTCTGTCCGGGGACGACCGTCTGGCTCGCCGGCTGCTGGAGGATTTGGGGCGCGGACGTCTGGGGCGCGAGCGACTGGGCGAGCGCTGTCATTACGGGCGTGCCGATGCCGCTCACCATGTCATAGCCCGGGCCGGCGCTGTAGAGGCCGTTGTTGCCGGTGGTGATATCGCGGAAGCTGGTGGTGCCGATCAGGGGATAGATCTTCGGCCCGAGCAGGCCGAGGGACGGCAGGCCGGCGTTGGCCCGCGCCTGGTTCAGCAGCGCCCCAAAGCCGCTCCAGATCGGCGCGCTGACGCTGGTGCCACCCCAGACCGTGCTGCCGCTGCCGTTGAAGATGATGTAGCACCCCGTCCGCGGGTCGCCCACGGTGGCCACATCCGGCACCAGGCGCCGGGTTCCGCCCGGGACGCCGGGCCCGCTCTGCCAGTCCGGCCGGCTGAAATACAGGCTGATGCCGCCGCCGCTCGCCGCCTCGATCGTCTGGCTGAGCGACCAGCCGGTCTCGCTGGTGATGGTTCCGCTGGCGGAGTCGAGGCGCAGGGTGGTGGCGCCGACGCCGGTGACATTCGGATCGCTGGCGGGATGCGAGGGCGCGGCCGGGGCCGTGCTGTCGTAACCGCCGCTGTCAGGGTTGGAGCCGCCGTCGCCGGAGGAGGCGAAGATCGTGACGCCCTGGCTGGCGAGGGCCGCGAAATTCTGCGCGTCGCTCTGCCGCTGGTTGAAGGTCGTGCTGGCTTCGCTGATGCCGTAGGAGAGGTTGACCTGGCGCAACCCGGGGATGCCGGGCAGATCCTGGTAGATCTGCTGGTAGGCGCGGCTCAGATACGTGAAGCTGAGGGAGCCAGTCGCGTAGACGCGGATGGTCGCGCCCGGCGCGACCGAGCTGGTCAGCTCCGCGTCGATGGCCGCCTCGATGCCGCGGGGGTAGCCGTTGTCGTCCAGCGTGGTGGGATCCGGCGGGTTCGGCGTGTTGGGGACATGGATCGCCTGGAGGTTGGCGAGCGACTGGTTGATGCCGCACGCGGCCCAATAGGCCGTCAGGTCGCTGTTGATCGGGAAGCAGTCGATCACGATGGCGATCGTCTGCCCGGCTCCGGTCACGCCGAGGGCGTCGGCGCCGTAGGCCTTGGTGATCTCCGGCGCGAGGTAGGGCGGAGCGTAGGGCGAGGTCAGCGAGGCCTTCTGCATGACGAGGCCCGCAGGGGCCTGGTGCGGGTGGAACTCGGGTTGGAGGCCGTTCACGCCGAGCAGGGACGACGCCAGGCCGGCCGGGATGCTGGGGGCCGTGACGGCCGAGGTGAATTCGCCCTCATTGGTCGCCACGCGGGCAAAATCGACCTGGAAGACGCGCGCGAGCTGGCTGACCGTGCCGCGGACGAAGACCGACAGCCGGGTGGAGTCGGCCCGTGACACCGTGAGGCCCTGCCCCGTGAGCCAAGCGACCATCTTCTCGTAGTCGGCCGCCAGCGGGAAATACTTCGCGGCCATCTCCGCCCGGGAGATGATTTCGCCGCGGGCGATCCTGGCCTGAAGCTCGGCGAAATTCCTCATCTGGAGCGTCACCTCGACGTCCATGGGCGCCGCCGTTTCCACCGCCGTCAGGGCAGCGCGCACCATCCGGGCCCGGCTGCCGGCGGGCGCGGCGGTCTGGCTGGCGATCTCCCGGATGGATCCGGCCAGCTGGACCCGCGCCGGATCGGAGGCGGCGCGCAGGGCGGCCGGCGGCCCGAGCAGGAGCAGGATCCCAAGGGCGAGCGTCGCACCCTGCCGCGCGATCGGGCCGGGCGATCGGGGCCACGCAACCCGGTGGCCGGCCGCTCCCGGCGAGCCGGGCAGACCCTGTGGGGAAGCAGGGATCATGGTGGGGGAGTCTAGGGGGCGTCTTGAGGGAGTCAAAACCGGGTATCCTCATCCCTTAGACCGCAACTGCGGACAAAGATTCATCCGGTTTTGGCGCCGCTGGCGGGAAGAAGGGGCGCGGACGGCGCCACCGCGTCTCCTTGACATTCTCCCCATCCCTTTCTCCTTGGACATGTCCCACTTGGCCGCAATGCGGCGAAACCCCAGTCCTCGTTTCCAGTCTCAGTGCTGCACTTATCCCCCGGAGATCCCATGCATCCAACCCGCCTCACCCTCACGTTCGTGGCAGCCGCCGTCGCCGGCGCCCTGCCTCTCGCCGCGCAGCAAAAGCGCATTAGTCCCCATGAAACCATCAGCAAGGTCATCGACGGCAACCGGATCACGGTGACCTACGGCCGCCCGTACACCAAGGATCCCAAGACCGGCGAAATGCGCACGATCTGGGGCGGGCTGGTGCCCTACG
>JBAIXJ010000818.1:0-2449 GCA_037916645.1 Opitutales bacterium
ACCACGGCAAAGCAGCGCAGCGGATCACTGCCCACCTGCTCCGCGCGGTCGCCGTAGACCGGATCGGCCGGGCCCGGACTCCCCTCCCCGTCGAGCCCGTAGAGCGCCAGCGCCCGGGGCGCCAGGCCGCCGAACGTGGCCTCAATCGCCTGGCGCATTTTCGCCGGTGACGCGTCGGCCGGAAACTCAATCGCGTTGCTGCCGATGAGCAAAGGCACCGGCGCCTCGCGGCCCGCGGCGAAGACCTCCGCCGGCGCCGCGGGAAGGACCCAGCCGTCGGCGTTGATCGCGGCAAAGTTCCAGCCCGCCTGGCGCTGCGCCCGCAGCAGATCGTCCACCGGGAGCGCGCGCAGGCGGCGCAGGGCGCCTTCGCCCGCGACGCCCAGCGATTCCGCCAGGCGGACGCCAGTCTGCTCCGCTTCGGCCAGCGAACGGAACGTCGCACGCGCCGGCAGCGGCGCGGGGCTCTCGCTGATCGCGCGGTGGAACAAACCCCGCGCCAGCGGCGAAGTCATCAGCGTGAGGAGATCGAACGCGCCCGCGGATTGTCCGAAGACGGTGACGTTGCCCGGATCGCCCCCAAAGGCCGTGATGTTGTCCCGCACCCAGTTCAGCGCGGCGATCTGGTCCAGGATTGCATAGTTGCCCGAGGCGTGGTGCGGCGATTCCCGCGTCAGGTCCGGGTGGGCGAAGAAACCGAGGATGCCCACGCGGTACTGGATGACCACGAGCACGACGCCGTGCCGCACGAACGCCCGGCCGTCGTAAAGCGGATCCGCCCCGCCCGATCCCGCCACGTTGGCGCCGCCGTGGATCCAGACCATGACCGCGTGCCGCCGCCCGGCCTCGGCCGGCGGCGCCCACACGTCGAGGTAGAGGCAGTCCTCCCGGCCGGCCGCGGCGATCGCGTCGTTCCACCCCAGCGCCACCTGGGCGCATGGCGCGCCGGAGGCGCCGGCGTCGCGCATGCCGGTCCACGGGACGACGGGCTGCGGCTCGCGCCAGCGGAGCTCACCCACCGGCGGCCGGGCAAAGGGAATGCCCCTGAACACCGTGCCGGCTTCGCCCAGCAACCGCCGGCCCTGGATCTGGCCGCCTGTCACCGTCACCACGGGGTCGCCCGGCGCGGCGGGAACAGTGGCCGCCGTCACGCCGGCGAAGGCCAGGCTGAGCGCGCCGACGGAAACCGCGGCGGAGATGGGAAAAACCGGACGAGTCCAGGCGAGCAATGGCACAACGACACCCGTGGCGCGGGCCGGGACCGAATGTTGTTTCGGCGGGGCCCGCGGTCAAGGAGCTGTCGCCGCCAACAAAAAGCCCCGCCACGCGGGCGGGGCTGCAAAGCGAAGATGGGCGCGGCGGGCTCAGGGTTTCGCGGGCGCGGCAGGTGTGGCGGGCGTGGCCTTCACATCCAGCAGCTCCACCTCGAACACGAGGGCCGCCCCGGGCGGAATGCCGCCCTGGCCGTTGTCGCCGTAGGCGAGGTCCGGCGGGATGTAGAGGCGGATCTTGCCGCCCTGGTTGATCTTTTGCAGGCCTTCCTTCCAGCCGGGAATGACGTTGCCGAGCTGGACCTCCTCGGGCTGGCCGCGCTGCACCGAGCTGTCAAACACCGTGCCGTTGATCAGCCGGCCGGTGTAGTGCACCTTCACCGTGTCGGTGGGCTTCGGGTAGGCGCCGGTGCCCGGCTGGAGAATCTCGTACCGCAGGCCGTCGGGCATCTCGACGACGTTCTTGTTCTCCTTCAGCTTTTCAAAGAAGGCCTTGGCCTCGCCGAGATTCTGCAGCCGCATCTTGGTGAGGTAGGTCGTCTGCTTCTTCTGCATGAAGGAGTCCATCTGCGGGCCGATCTGCTCCAGATCGTACGGCGAATCCTTGCCCGTGGCGGCGGCGGTCAGGCCCTTGACCAGGAAATCGGTCTGCTCCCGGCTGAAATCGAGGTCGGTCAGGCCCAGGCGCTTGCCGACGAACCAACCGAATTCCTCCATGATCTGCGCCTCCGTGAACACGCGCGCGGGGGCGGCGGGCGGCGTCGCCGCCGGGGTCACCGCGGGCGCCGCGGGGGCCGGCGTGGCCGGGGTGGCGGCCGCAGGCGCGGCTTCGTTCTGGCCGGGAATGTTGAGTTTGACCTCCTGGGCGGAGAGCGTGAGCGCGAACCCGAACAGGCACGCGGGGATGAGACGGGAGCGATTCATGGACGACGATATGGGTTGGGACAGCGGCAGACCGCGCGGGCGGTTCGCCCTTAAAAGCGCATGGGCATGACAGCCCGTTTGCCGAAAAGCAATCCCTTAGCGTCGATCGGACCGCCGTCTGGCGGTTCCCGCAAATTCCGCCCTTTCGTTTCGCGCCCACTTGGTGCAAGCTGTTGCGTTTCATCGTCTCCAATCCCCCGATTGCCCATGCCCTCCGACTCCTTTTGGGTCAGCACCGACGGCCAGATCCTCAG
>JBAIXJ010000819.1:0-4225 GCA_037916645.1 Opitutales bacterium
TCGACACCCACCTCGGTCGAATACCGGACGGTGCTCGACCAAAAGATCGAAGTCACCCGCCGCTTCGCCCTGCGCGCCGCCAAGGACCCCGCCCGCGACCCCGACGTTTACATCGTCCATCACGAGACCACCTTCCGGAATCTCGCCGGCGCCGCGACGCCGCTGCCCCGCGTCGCGCTCAGCCTCGGCACGGCCGCGCTCGTCAGCCTCAACGACTACGGCCAGTACCTGAATGTGGAGAGCTACACCGGCCGCGGCACCGAGGTCACGGACAGCAGTGCGTTGGCGGGCGCGGGCTTCTTCGGGCGGATGTTCGGCCGCGACACGACCCCCAAGGCGTTCGTCGAGACCTCCGGGCCGGTGGTCTGGGCGGCCGTGAAGAACCAGTTTTTCGCCAGCATCTTCACGGCCGACAAACCTGGGGCCTCGGTCATCACCCGCCGCGTCGACCTGCCGCCCTTCCCCGGCTCGACGCGGGCCAACATCGGCCTCACCGCCGCCGAGCGTTTTGAGTTGGGCGCGCTCGCCCCCGGCGCCTCGGTCACGCTGGCCGGCGATCTCTACGTCGGGCCGAAGGAATACCGCCGCCTCGCCCTCCTGCCCAACGACCAGGACAAGGTCCTGCAGTTCGACCGGTACCTCTTCAGCCGGATCTTCCTCAGCGGCTACGTCGCGCCCCTCATGAATTATCTCATGAACTGGACGCATCGCTGGGTGTACAACTGGGGCCTCGCGATCGTCCTGATGACGCTGATCCTCAAGACGGTCACCCTGCCGTTCACCCTCGCCGCCTCGCGCTCGGCCAAGCGCATGCAGAAATTCCAGCCGGAGATCCAGGCGCTGCGCGAGAAGTACAAGGACAACCCGCAGAAGCTGAACCAGGCGACCCTCGAGCTGTTCAAGGAGCACAAGATCAACCCCATGGGCGGCTGCCTGCCGTTGCTCATCACCATGCCGCTGTTCTTCGGCTTCTTCACCATGCTGCAGGGCTCCGCCGAGCTGCGGTTCCAGGGCTTCCTGTGGGCGCGGGACCTTTCGGCGCCCGACACCGTCGTCAAGCTCTTCGGGTTCCCGCTGAACATCATGCCGCTGCTGATGGCCGCGACCATGGTCTACCAGATGCGGCTGACGCCGCAGCCGACCGTGGACAACGCGCAGGCGAAGATGATGAAGTTCATGCCGATCCTTTTCACCTTCTTCTGCTACGGCTATTCGTGCGCCCTCTCGCTCTACATGACCATCAACGGCTTCTTCACCATCGGCCAGCAGCTGGTCATCAACCGCATGAAGGACCCGGCCACGGACACGCCCGCGGCCGCCGCCGGCGGCAAACCCGCGCCAAAGAACGTGACGCCGGGCCACAAGAAGCCTAGGAAATGATCCCTCGGGAACCGACGGTTTGTCGCCGAGCCCAAGACCCCAATCCCCCAACCCCGAACTGAGACCGAAGGTTTATGGCTGGTCATAGCAAGTGGGCCAAACTCAAGCATTACAAGGGGATCACTGACGCCCGCAGAGGCAAAGTGTTCAGCCGCCTCGCCCGCGACATCACCATCGCCGCCAAGGCCGGCGGGGGAGATCCGGGAATGAACCCGCGCCTGCGCACCATCCTGACGAAGGCGCGCGAGGCCAACATGCCCGGGGACAACATCGACCGGGCGATCAAGAAGGGCACCGGCGAACTGCCGGGCATGGTCTACGAGGAGGTCGTCTACGAGGGCTATGCGCCCGGCGGCGTGGCCATGATCGTGCAGGTGACGACTGACAACAAGAACCGCGCCGCCGGCGAGGTGCGCAGCGTTCTCACCAAGCACGGGGGCAACATGGCCGGCGCCGGCGCCGTGCTGTATAAATTCCAACACCTCGGCCAGATCCTGATCAGCAAGGGCCAGGCCTCGGAGGACGCGCTGATGGAGCTTGCGCTCGACGCCGGCGCCGACGACGTCATCACGACGGAGCTGGGATTTGAAATCCGGTGCGCGATCAAAGTCTTCGACGCCATCAACCACGCCCTGGAGAAGAAGGGCATCAAGGCGGACTCGGCGGAGATCGCCTACGTGCCGACGCAGACGATCCCGGTCACCAGCCTGGCCACCGCCCAGTCGCTCGTGAAGCTGCAGGAGGCACTCGAGGAGCTGGACGACGTCCAGAACGTCTTCTCCAACGAAGACATGGACGACGCCCTCAGCGAGCAGGCCCACGCGGGCACGTAGGGCGGAATCGGTTGAGTCCGATGGCAGGTCGGACACACCCCGGCACTTTGTGCCGCCCCTCTCGGCAGAGGGGACTCCTTTCGGCGCATAGGCGAGCAATCCCCTCTTGAGAGGGGTGCCCGTGAGGGCGGGGTGTGTGATTGGGCCGCCTGCACCGGAATGTAGGTCGGGCTTCATGCCCGACGGACTGCCCCGCGCCATGACGCAAAAATCTGTGTTCATCCGCGCCCATCTGTGGTTTATAGCGGGCCGTTCATGAACGACGCGGAGGACATGCCCGGCACGGTCCCGGAACCCGGCGAGGTCGGCCTCGTTGAGCCGAGAGATTTTGTCCACACGCAGCCGTTCACCTTTGAGAGCGGCCAGGTGCTGCCCGGTTTCACCCTGCGTTACGAGACCTACGGCCATCTCAACGCCGCGCGCGACAACACCGTGCTGGTCTGCCACGCGCTGAGCGGCGACCACCACCTCGCCGGCATCCACGCCCTGACCGACCGCAAGCCCGGGTGGTGGAACAACTTCATCGGCCCGGGCAAGGCGGTCGACACGCGGCGCTTCCACGTGCTCTGCGCCAACGTGCTCGGCGGCTGCCAGGGCTCGACCGGGCCGTCCTCCGTCGATCCCGCGACGGGCCGGCCGTTCGGGCTGTCGTTCCCGTTTGTCACCGTTCGCGACATGGTGCGGGCGCAGAAGCTCCTGTGCGATCACCTCGGCCTGACCGCGCTGCATGCGGTGGTCGGCGGCTCGATGGGCGGCATGCAGGTGCTGCAGTGGGGCATCGAGTACCCGGCGTTCGTGCGCCGGATGATCCCGCTCGCGACGACCGCGCGCGAAAGCGCCCAGGCGATCGCCTTCAACGAGGTCGGCCGCCAGGCCATCATGCAGGATCCCGAGTGGAACCGGGGCGACTACCCGCGGGGCGGCGGCCCGCGCGTCGGGCTCGCCGTCGCCCGCATGATGGCCCACATCACCTATCTGTCCGACGAGAGCATGGACAAGAAGTTCGGCCGGCGCCGCGCCGGGACGGTCGACAACCCTGCGTACACGTTCGACGTGCAGTTCGAGGTGGAGAGCTACCTGCGTCACCAGGGCGAAAGCTTCATCAACCGCTTCGACGCCAATTCCTACCTCTACATCACCCGGGCGCTGGACCATTTTGACCTGCCCGCCGCCTACGGCTCCCTCGAACAGGCCTTCGCACCCGTCCAGGCCGAGACGCTGAGCGTGGCGTTCACCAGCGACTGGCTCTTCCCGCCGGATCAGAACCGCGAGATCGTGCTGGCGCTGCTGCGCGCCGGGAAACGGGCGAGCTACGCGGAGCTGGCAATCGATCTCGGGCACGACTCGTTCCTGCTCGAGTCGGGCGATCTCTACACCCTCGTGCGCAGCTTTCTCGATGCGGGGGCCGCGCCATGAACAAGCTCCTCGAAAAGCGCACGGTGGACATGCAGATCATCGGGGACTGGGTCGAGCCCGGCAGCCGGGTGCTCGACCTGGGCTGCGGCCGCGGCGTGCTGCTGGATTACCTGCAGCAGACCAAGCAGGTGCGCGGCCTCGGCGTGGACCTCGATTTCCACAAGATCCTCGGCTGCGTGCGCCGCGGCGTCACCGCCTACCAGGGCGACATGGAGCCGTTCATGCGGGCGTTCCCGGATCGCTTCTTCGACCGGGTCATCTGTTCCCGCACGGTCCAGGAGCTGGTGGACCCCGCCGCCATCATCCTCGAAGCGTTGCGCGTGGGCCGCGCCCTCACCGTCGGATTCGTCAACCACGGTTATTGGAAGAACCGCGTCGACGCCCTCTTCCTCGGTCGCAAGCCGCGCAACCCGGTCTACACGACCGACTGGTTCGAGAGTCGTCCCGCCAATCCGGTGACGATCGCCGACTTCGAGCATTTCTGCGCCGCCAAGGACATCCGGGTCGCCCGCCGCGCCCTGCTGCAGGGCGACTGGAAGACGCCCTGCCGCCTCCGGCCCAACCTCTTCGCCGGCTACGCGCTCTACGACCTGACA
>JBAIXJ010000820.1:0-3491 GCA_037916645.1 Opitutales bacterium
GGCCCGTGCAGCCCCGCGACCTGTTGCTCCCGCACGCCAAAGATGTCGGCCTCGTTCTTCTCCGGATCCTTCTGATCGAACACCACCATGATCGGGTCGCCCGCCTTCCACCGGTCCTCCATTCGCCGCGGCAGGTCCGAGCTGCGGCCCACGTGCTTGGCCTGCGCGTCGTCCAGAAACTCGTAGGCGAGGTAGCGCGGGTGGCGGCCGTTGACCGTCACGCTGAGATTGGCCTCGATGCCGGTCACCCAGCCCAACGCCGAGACTCCCTGCCGCAGCAGCGCCACGCGCTCGCCGGCCTTGCCGATCGCGCGTACCACCAAGAACCAGCCCACGCCGCCGAAGAGCAGCCCGGCGCCACCGAACACGAGCGGCAGCAGCCACTCCGGTCCGGACTCGGCCGTGTTGAGCCGGCTCTTGTCGGGCCGATCCCCGGCGTAGCGGACGGCGACGGAATTCCCGTCCTCGTACTTGCGCCAGACCGCCCACTTCACGTCGGCCACGCCGACGTGTTCCGCGCCGGCCGAATCTTGGTACGTGTAGCGCAGCCAGTAGCGGCTGTCGCCCTTCGAGCTGGTGTCGTGGCCCTTCTCGACCACCGTCGCCGTGGCCGCCTCGGCCGTCGCGGTGAAGTGCCGGTTGTCTTGGAACGCCCAGATGCCGATGAAGAAAAACGGCGTCCCCACCCCGGCCCAGATGAGTCCGAACCACCAGGTGAACGACGCCTTGAGGTAACGCCAGCGCAGCATGGCCGATCGTCGCCGCCCAGCCTGCCGCGGGCGCCGTTCCTTGTCAAAGCCCGTCGGGCTGGCATGCGGGCGGGCTATCGCTCTCTGACCTGATCACAGATGATTCTCATCTGTAGGCCGCGAGCTTCAGCCTTCGCACAAGGCTTCGGCCGACAGGCGCTCCCGCCTATCGATTTCCGCGCTTCCGGTCCGCCTCAATCCGGCCGGGCGAACGAGACGATCTGATCCTGCTCGCGATGGTTGGACCAGAAACACCGGCCGTCGAACGCCAGCGCCCGGGCGTCAAACGGGATGCAGGCGAGGTCCTCGATCTTCGGCTTCGCCGGCCGCGGGTCGACCCGCGTCAGCCAGTAGCGGGGCGTCGCCGCGTCATCGGTGGTCACGAGATAAATGATCCCGTCCGCGATCACCTGCCCGCAGACGCCGCGCGGCGCCTCGATCACCCGCTCCACCTGCCCGTCGTCGCCGAGGCGGAGCACCTTCTGCGGATGCCACTGGCTGACATGCAGCCGCCGGCCGTCCCACCCGAGCTGCGATCCGGTGTCATCCGGGCACGGGAGGGCGAACTTGGCGTCGAACCCGTGGCCCGGCAGGCAGCGCCGGATGATCCGGTGGTCCTCCGCGGTCTCGCTGCAAAGGACGCGGAGCTCGCCGTTCACCGCGACCATGCCATACGGCGTGCCCGGCGCGGCCGTCTCCCAGGTGACGGTCCAGGTCGCCGGGTTGATGCCATAGATGCGCTTGGTCTCGCGCGAGCCCATCCACAGCGTCGCGCCATCCCAGGCGAGCGATTGGGGTTTGGGCGCCGGGGACGCCAGCCGTTTCAGTTCCGTGATGTCTTTCATGGCATGCTCCGCTCACGCGGACACTTGGCCGAAGCGGCGAAAATCGTCAAGTCACGCGACCCGGACGCCGCGCGGGAAACGCGACGCGCCTCCTTCGCCGAGGCTTCCGCCGTCGCTCTGCGAGCTATGGCGGACAAGTCTGCGCCCTCGCAAGGACATGGCCGCCCGCCCGAGTCTTGGCGACGGCGGGCGGGCTTGCAGCGTCAACCCTGGCGGCCACCGTTTGGCCTCGACCGTCCTATGCCGCCGCCGGCTGCGGCGCGGCGGACACCGCGGGCGCCGCCGACAGTTCCTTCCACCGGTTGACCCGCGGATCGAAGAAGCCGCATTCGCGGAAGGCGCGCTCGATCCGGCCCTGCTTCCGCAGGATTTCGATGCCGCGATCCAGCGCCGCCACGAGCGCGGCGCCATGGGGCGATTGCTTCGACACGATCCACGAGCGGCTTCCCGGCAGGGCGATCTTGCACCCCGATACGGGCACCAGCTTCACCCCGGCGTTCATGACCCCCATGTCCGGCGTGCTGGCGAACTCGAGCAGGGCGAAATCGGCCCGGCCATCCCGGATAAGCTGGAAGACATTCTCGATCCGGCTCGCCTTCTCGATCCGCTTCAAGCCCAGGTCCTCGAGCAGGCGCAGGTCCACCGTCCAGTTGAAGACCGTCGCGCCGACGAACTCGCCCCACCGGCCGGCCAGATCGGCCTCCAGGATGCGCGCATTGGACGGCAGCACGTACAGCCCCTTTTCGAATTCCCCGTTCCGGATCACCGGCTGCGTGGCCCGTAGCGTGTCCGCCGCGGCCTTGATCTCCGAATCCCAGACCGTCTCGGCCGTGAGATCGGCATACCCCTGGCTCACCTCCGTCACGGCCCGGCCGTGATTCGGGTGCACCGTCAGCTCATAGTCGAATGTGATCCCGGCGGCCGCGAGCGCCTGCAGCTGCAGCACGAGGTCGACGGTGGGGCGGTTGGCATGCGGGCTGTCGAACCTCTCGATCTTTGCGACCGTGGTTCCCTGCGTCCACTGGGCCAGGGACTTGGCCACGTTGGAGCTCACGGCAATCCGGAGCGTCAGCTTCTGGTCCCGCGCGGCGCCCGCCGTCGTGCTCCCGCGCCGCAGGGCCAGCATGCGGCGCAGCTCCTTCAGGAGGCCGTCGACGACCTGCGACTCCGCGCCCATCTTCTGCGCGGTCGACGACGAGTGGTCGGCGTTGGCCACCGTCTGCTGCACGACCTTCTCCAGCTGCACCACGGCCGCGTTGAGCTGGTCGAGCCCGCGCGCCTGCTCGGCGGAGGCCTCCGCGATCTGCGACACGAACTCGGTCGACTGCGAAACCCGGCTGTTGACCTCCTCAAACTCGCGGCTGGCGGACCCGACGACGGCGGTCGCCGTGCCGACCTGCTGGTTGGTCTCTTCCAGCAGCGCGGTGGTGTCGCGCGCGGCCTGGGCCGCGTGGCGCGCCAGCGTGCGCACTTCCTCCGCCACGACGGCGAAGCTCGCGCCGTGCTCGCCGGCGCGCGCCGCCTCGACGGCGGCGTTGATCGCGAGGATGTTGGTCTTGAAGGAGATTTCGTCGATGGTCTTGATGATCTTCGAGGTGGCGGCGCTCTGGCGCTGGATCGCCTGGATCGCCTCGAGCAGGATGTGCATCGACGCATCGGCCCGCGTGACGGTGCTCTTGGTCTCCTGCATGAGCCGGTCGGTCTCGCGTGCGTGCTCGGCGTTGCGCTGGGTCATCGAGGCCAGCTCCTCGACCGTCGAGGCGATCTCCTCGATGCCGGAGGCCTGGCCCGAGACGGCGGCGGCGAGGGATCCCGAGTCGTGCGCGACCTGCCCGGCCTGCGCGGCGATCTTTTCCGTGCGATCGGAGAGCTGGTCCAGGTTGGCCACCAGGGGCCG
>JBAIXJ010000821.1:0-3464 GCA_037916645.1 Opitutales bacterium
GCGGCCCAGTCCGAAGCGCGGTTCAAGCTGGCGGAGCTCAACCTGCAGCGCGCCGAGAATCTGCGGCAGACGGGCACCAGCACCCAGGCCGAATACGACCGGGCGCTGTCGGAGTTCACCACCGCCAAGGCGGAGCTGGCCCTCCTGCGGGTCCGCCTCGAAAAGACCGAGATCAAGGCGCCGTTTGCCGGCGTGGCGGGCGCACGCACGATCTCGCCGGGCGACTACGTTGACACCACCAAGGTCATCACGACGATCTCCGACCTCAGCCGGCTCAAGGTCGATTTCCAGGCCCCGGAGCGCTACCTCGGCAAGCTGCGCGTCGGCACGCGGTTCACGGTGAAGTC
The DNA here is from genome assembly GCA_037916645.1 of Opitutales bacterium. Lineage (GTDB taxonomy): Bacteria > Verrucomicrobiota > Verrucomicrobiia > Opitutales > Opitutaceae > Fen-1467. Next base: position 348 of record JBAIXJ010000821.1, read on the forward strand.
GAAGGCGCTGGTGACCAACGCGCCGGTGGAGGGGGAGGTCTATTTCGTCGACGCGGTGATCGACCGCGACACGCGTTCGAGCGAGCTGAAGGGCTACCTCAGCAACCCGCCGCCCGCGCTGCAGGCGGGCATGTTCGCCAACATCGAGGTGGTGCTCGACGTGCACCGCGGGGTGCTCACGGTGCCGGAGGGGGCCGTGCTGGTTTCGCCCGAGGGCGCCCAGCTCATCCTCGTCCAGGAAAGCAAGGGCGGGAAGGTGGCGGGATTCCTGCCCGTGAAACTCGGCCTGCGCGCCCGCGGCCTGGTCGAGGTGCAGCCGGTGCAGGGCGACCTGCCGGAGGGGCAGCCCGTGGTGGCCTCGGGGGTGGGCGGGCTCACGATCTATCCGGGGGCGCGGCTTGAGCCCCGGCCGCTGCGCGAGGAGTTCCGGGTGGGGGAGTGAGCCATGATCCTGTCTGACCTGTCGATCAAGCGCCCGGTGGTGTGCCTGGTCGGCTCGATCCTCATCGTGCTCGTGGGGCTGCTGCTCTTCGCGCGGCTGCCGGTGCGCGAGTACCCGGACATCGATCCGCCGATCATTTCGATCGAGACGAACTACCCCGGCGCCTCGGCCGAGGTGGTCGAGACCAAGATCACCGAGATCATCGAGAAGGAGGTCGCCGCGATCGACGGCATCCGGATCATCCGCTCGAGCTCGAGCGAGCAGCGCTCGCGGATCATGATCGAGTTCAACGTCGACCGCGACCTCGACGAGGCCGCGAACGACGTGCGCGACAAGGTGGGCCGCGTCCGCGGCCGCCTGCCGCCCGAGATCGACGACCCGCAGATCTCGAAGGCCGACGCCGACGCGGATCCGGTCATCACGCTCTCGTTCAACTCCGACCGGCACTCGCGCCTCGAGCTCACCGAGCTGGTCGACCGGCTGGCCGTGCAGCGGCTGCAGACGATTCCCGGCGTGGCGTCGGCGAGCATCCGCGGCTGGCGGTACGCGATGCGCCTCTGGGTCGATCCCAACCGGCTGGCGGCGTACAACCTGACCGTGGTCGACCTCGACCGCGCCCTGCGCCAACAGAACATCGACCTGCCCGGCGGCCGCATCGAGTCGGTGGCGCGCGAGTTTCCCGTGCGCCTGAAGGGGCGCATGGACGAGCCGGCCGAGTATGAGAACCTGGTCCTGGCCACGCGCAACGGCTACCAGGTGAAGTTCAGCGACGTCGGCCGGGTCGAACTGGGCTCGGAGGACTACCGCAACTTCACCTACTTCAAGGGCCGGCCCACGATCGCGGTCTCGGTCCTGCGCCAGTCGAAGTCCAACCTGCTCGACGTGACCAACGCGGTGAAGGCGCTGATCCCGGTGATCCAGGCGGACGTGCCGGAGGGCGTGCACGTCGAGGTGGCGTTCGACAACAGCGTGTTCGTCGAGCGCTCGGTGCGCGAGGTGTACGCGACGCTGTGGGAGGCGGCCGCGCTCGTGATCCTGATGATCTTCCTCTTCCTGCGCGACTGGCGCGCGACGCTGATCCCGCTCGTCGCCATCCCGGTGTCGATCATCGGCTCCTTCGCCGTGATGACCTGGCTGAACTTCTCGCTCAACATCCTGACCCTGCTCGCGCTGGTGCTGGCCGTGGGCCTGGTGGTGGACGACGCGATCGTGATGCTGGAGAACATCTACCGGCGGATCGAGGAGGGGGAGCCGCCGATCCACGCGGCGATTTTCGGCGCGCGCCAGGTGGCGTTCGCCGTGATCGCGACCACGCTGACCCTCGTCGCCGTATTCGTGCCGGTGGCCTTCCAGAGCGGGCGCACGGGGCGCCTGTTCTACGAGTTCGGCCTGACGCTGGCGATCGCGGTGCTCGTCTCCGGCTTCGTCGCACTGACGCTCACGCCGATGCTGAGCTCGCGCATGCTGCGGGCCAAGCATGTCGGGGGTGTCGCGCAGCACGGCTGGTTCTACCGGAAGAGCGAGCCGTTCTTCACCTGGCTCAACGCCGCCTTCGCCCGCCTGCTGCACGCGGCGCTGCGCCACCGGACGGCGGTGCTGGTCGGCGCGCTCGTCTTCGCGGTCGCCGGCCCGGTGCTGTATACCCGGCTGCAGCGCGAGCTCACGCCGCTCGAGGACCGCGGCGTGTTCACCAACACGTTCATCGGGCCGGTGGGCTCCACGCCGGAGTACAACGCGATCTATTCGCGCCAGATGGAGCAGATGCTCCTTGCGCTGCCGGAGATCGACCGGACCTTCCACCGGACGGGGGAGGGCGGGCGCGCCTTCATCTTCGCCACGCTCAAGCCCTGGGAGGAGCGCACCCGGAAGACCCAGGTGATCGTCGACGAGATGCGCCGCAAGTTCCGGGACACCATCACCGGCGGGCAGGCCACGGCGCTGCCGGTGCGGCCGTTCGTCCAGCGCGGCGGCGCCGGCGTGCAGCTCGTGCTCCAGGGGAGCGATTTCGACAAGCTGCAGCAGCTCGGCCAGCAGGTGCTGACGATGATGGGTTCCAGCCCGCTGTTCTTCCTGCCGCGCATCGACCCGCAGCCGACCAAGCCCCAGCTCGACGTGCGCATCGACCGGGCCAAGGCCGCCGACCTCCGCGTGCCGGTGTCCGACATCGCCGCGACGCTGGAGACGCTCCTCGGCAGCCAGCGCATGACGCAGTTCCAGCGCGGCAACCAGCTCTACTACGTGCTCGTCCAGGTCGAGGACGCCGAGCGGACCACGCCGTCGACCCTCGACCGCCTCTACGTGAAGTCGACGGAGGGCCGCCCGGTGCAGCTCAGCAACCTCGTCACCTACAACGAGGCGGTGGTGCCGGAGAGCTTCCCGCACTTCAACCGGCTGCGGTCGGTGACGGTGTCGGCGCAGATGGCGCCGGGCTACACCATCGGCGACGGCGTGGCCTACCTGTCGGACCGGACGCGGGCGATCCTGCCGCCGGGCTACACCTTCGCGTGGGACGGCGAGACGCGCGAGTTCGTCGAGAGCGCGAGCGACACCTACAAGCTCTTCGGCCTGGCGCTGCTGTTCACCTTCCTGATCCTCGCGGCCCAGTTCGAGTCGTGGATCCACCCGCTGACGATCTTCACCGGGGTGGCGCTGGCCGTGTCCGGCGGCCTGATCGT
>JBAIXJ010000822.1:0-1547 GCA_037916645.1 Opitutales bacterium
GGCCGGGTGATGGTGAAGTTGCCGCGCAGGCGGAGGTCCTCGGACGAGGCGCCGATCATGACGGTGAAGCGCCCCGGCTCGACGGTCCAGTGGTCGTTGCGGTCGTAGAGCTGGAGGTCGCGCGGCGTCAGGGCGAAACGGACGGTGCGCGTCTCCTTCGGCTCCAGATGCACCCGGGCGAAGCCGTGGAGTTCCTTCTCGAAGGTCGTGACGCTGCTGTAGTCGTCGCGCAGGTAGAGCTGCACCACCTCGTCGCCGGGGCGCGCGCCGGTGTTGGTGACGTCGCACGAAACCTCGATGCTGCCCTGGGCGCCCTGCCGCAGCGGATCGATCTTCAAGTTGGCGTAGCCGAAGGTCGTGTAGCTCAGACCGAAGCCGAAGGGGAACAGCGGCCCGTGGACCTGGCCGGGATCGCGATCCTGCGCGCCGGGGTGCGTGGGAAAGTTCAATGGAATCTGCCCGGCGCTGCGCGGGAACGTGATCGGCAACCGGCCGGACGGGTTGGTGTCCCCGAGCAGCACGTCGGCCATCGCGCGGCCGCCCTCCTCGCCCGGGAACCACAGCTCCAGGATCGCCGGCACGTGCGCGGCCGCCCAGTTGATGGCCTGCGGCCGGCCGGCCGCGACGATGAGGACCACCGGCGTGCCCGTCGCCTGGATCGCGCACACCAGCTCCTCCTGATAGCCGGGCAGGTTCAGGCTGATGCGGCTCGCCGACTCGCGTGAAATCGCGTCGTTTTCGCCGACCACCACGATCGCGACGTCCGCGCCCTTGGCCGCGGCCGCGGCCTCATCGATCCCGGCCTGGACCGGCGCGGGTGGCGCCTCCTTCTCCACGTCGCTTTCCGGGAAATGCTCGTCGACCACGTCGCAGCCCTTGGCGTAGCGGATCTGGACCTCCGGCCCGAGCTTCTCACGCAGGCCGCTGAGCACCGTCACGAAGTCCACCGCCTGCGGCGCGTAACGGCTCTGGAAAGCCCGGTGATCGTCGGCCAGCGGCCCCGCCACCAGCACGGTGTGCAGGCGGGCCTTCGCCAGCGGCAGCAGGCCGCCCTCGTTCTTCAGCAGCACGATGGACTCGCGGGCCGCCCGTGCGGCGACGGCCAGATGCTCGGGCGAGCGCACGATGCGGTCGGCCGCGGCCGGATCGGCCACGTAGGGATGGTCGAGGAGGCCTTCCCAGTATTTCGCCCGCAGGATGTCGCGGACCCGCGCATCGATCGTCGCCATCGAGAGCTGGCCGTCGCGCACCAGCTGACGCAGTGGATTCGCGTACACCTCGGGCGGCGTAAACGTTGTGCGCACATTCAGGCCCGCTTCGACCGCCTGCCGGACCGCGTCCGCGTAGGTCGGCGCGACGTGGTGCTTGGTGTGGATGAACTCGACGGCATCGCTGTCGGACACCACGTAGCCCTTGAAGCCCCACTCGCGCCGGAGGATGTCGGTGAGGAACCGGCGGTTCGCCTCGATCGGAATGCCGTCGTAGTCGTTGTAGGAGGCCATGACCCCGAGCGCGCCGGCGTCGCGGATGGCCCGGCGGAACGGCTC
>JBAIXJ010000823.1:0-4244 GCA_037916645.1 Opitutales bacterium
ATGGCCGGGCGATCGACGACTGCCTCGCGGAGCTCAAGGCCGCGGGCCACGTCCAGTCCTCCGCCGATTTGCACGGGGTCGGCTTCAAGACCGTCCTGGGCCGCAACCTCACCGGCTGCGTGCCGGCTGACGACCGCGTGATCGCGGCCCTCGAGGGCTTCAGGGAAATCGCGCCCGCGCACAACCCGCCCTATGCCGCCGGCATCCGCCGGTTTCAGGAAAAGCTGCCGGGCGTGCCGCTCGTCGCCCTCTTCGAGACGGCCTTTTACCAATGGGTGCCCGAGGCGGCCACGCGTTACGCGGTGCCCGAGACGTGGCATCAGGCGGGGGTGCGCCGCCATGGCTTTCACGGGGCCAGCCACAAGTTCATCGCCGAACGGTCCGCCGAGCTGCTGGGGCGGGAGGATGTGGCCGAGCGGGTCCGGCACCTTTACCAGGCCGGCCCGATCCCGGTGGCCGGCCCGCCGGTCCGGGTCATCTCCTGCCACCTCGGAGGCAGCAGCTCCATCACCGGCATCCGCGACGGCGTGGCCATCGGCACCAGCATGGGCCTGAGCCCGCAATCGGGCCTGCCGCAGAACAACCGGGTGGGTGACCTGGATTCGGCGGCGGTGCCGTTTGCCCTCAAGACCTTCGGCCTCCCCCTGGCCGAGATCGAACGCCAGATGACCAAGGAGGGCGGCCTCCTGGGCCTGTCCGGCGTGGGCAACGATGTACGCGACATCCGCGCCGCCGCGGCGCAGGGCAACGCCCGCGCCCGCCTGGCCCTCGACGTGCTGGTCCACTCGGCGCGGCACTGGCTCGGCGCGTTTTTCCTCGAACTCGGCGGCTGCGAGGCCGTCGTCTTCACGGCCGGCATCGGCGAGAACAGTCCGGACCTGCGCGCCGCCATCCTGCGCAATCTCGAATCGCTGGGCGTCGAACTCGACCCCGCGCGCAACGCCGACGTGTGCGGCGCCGAGGGCGAGATCTCCGCGCCCTCCTCGCGCGTGAAGGTGCTGGTCATTCCCGCCAACGAGGAACTGGTCGTCGCCCGCGAGACCCTCCGCTGCATCGCCGCCCGCAACTGAATTTCACATCACCACAACCTCAAACTCGATCCTCCCCATGTCCAAAGCCATCGGACTCCTTGAAACCCGGGGCCTCACCGCCCTCGTCACCGGCACCGACGCCATGCTCAAGTCGGCCAACGTCACGCTGGTCGGTCCCGTCAAACAGGTCGGCAACGCGCTGGTGACCGCGGTGGTCGTCGGCGATGTTGCGGCCGTGAAGGCGGCGACCGACGCCGGCGCCCAGGCCGCCCGCGCGGTCGGCGAGGTCGTCAGCGTGCAGGTCATCCCGCGCCCGCATGACGACGTGCAGACCGTGCTGCCGAAACCCGCGGCCCCGAAGAAGTAACCTCTTGCGCGCCCGCCGCACCGGCGGCCGGACCTCCCGGACCGCCGGCGGCCTCCGCGGCGCGCCTCCTCCCATGTTCCTCGCACGCGTCATCGGCCAGGTTGTCGCCACGAAGAAGGACGAGGCGATGAAGGGCCGCAAGCTCCTCCTCCTTCGTCCGTTGCTCGTCGACGAGGCCAATCCCGGCCAGTTCCGGCCGGGACAGAACACCGTCGTGGCGGTCGACACGCTGGGCGCCGGCACGGACGAACTGGTGCTGTTCTGCCAGGGCAGCTCGGCGCGCCAGGCGACCGGCATGAAGTCGCTCCCGGTCGACGCGGTCATCACCGGCATCGTCGATGCGGTCGATGTCCTCAACCAGAAGATCTATCCGGCGAAAAAATGAGTGAGCTGATGGAGCGGCGGCGCCCTCGCCGCCGGGCCCATGCGACGGAGGCGTCGCATCTCCCTCGGCAAATCCCTCCGGCCGTCGACAAACCATGAGCACGCCAATCCAACTGGACGACAAAGCCCTGCGCCACGTGGTGGAGGAGGTGATGCGCGGACTGGGAGCCCGCGCCGGAGGCGGCGAGAGGCCGGCCCCGGCTGCGTCCCCATCCGCCGCGCCGGTGCCTGCTCCCGCCCCGCGGCGGTCCGCCGCCGGTCGCCGGTTCGGTGTGTTCGAGGACGCCGACGAGGCCTGCGCCGCGGCGCAGGATGCGTTCCTCCAATTACGGGAGAAGGGCGTCGCGGCGCGCGCCAAGGTCGTGGAGATCGTCAAGGAGCTGGTCCCCGCGCGCGCGGTGGAGTGGGGCCGGTTTGAGTTCGAGGAGACGAAGATCGGCCGGCTCGACCACAAGATCGAGAAACTCCAGATCGTGAAGCTCGTGCCGGGGGTCGAGTGGCTGCACCCCTTCGGCCTCAGCGGCGACCACGGGATCACGCTCGAGGAGTACACGCCGTACGGCGTGGTCGGGGCGATCCTCCCGGTCACGCACTCCGTGCCCACCCTCAGCGGCAACATCATCAACATCGTCGCCGCCGGCAACGCCGTGGTCTTCAATCCGCATCCGGGCGGCGCACGGTCGGCCGCGCTCGCGGTGCGGGCCTACAACGAGGCGATTCACGCGGCGCTGGGCATCGAGAACCTGGTGTGCACGGTGGAGAAACCCACCCTGGAGTCGTTCGCGGCGTTGGCGAAAAACGAGCTCGTCCGCCTGCTGTGCGTCACCGGCGGCCCGGGCGTGGTCCAGGCGGCGATGAAATCGGGCAAGCGGGCGATCTGCGCCGGCCCCGGCAACCCGCCGGTGCTGGTCGACGACACGGTGGACCCGGAGAAGGCGGCGCGCGACATCGTCCAGGGCGGCGCGTACGACAACAATCTCCTCTGCATCGGGGAAAAGCAGGTGTTCGTCCTCGACCACATGGCGAACGCGCTGATGCGCGGCCTCGAGAAGGCCGGCGCCGTACAACTCACCGCTTCCCAGCTCGAGAAACTGACCGCCGCGGCGTTTACGACGGCGAAGGACGCCGGCGGCTGTTCGCATCCGGTCCTCAATCGCGCGCTGATCGGGCGGGACGCGGCCGTGCTGGCGCGCGAGGCCGCCACCAGCGTGCCGGAGAAAACGCCGCTGCTGTTTGCCGAGACCGGCGTGGAACACCCCTTTGTGCTCGAGGAGCAGATGATGCCCATGCTGCCGATCGTGCGGGTGAAAAGCGTGGAGCAGGGCATCGAATACGCCGTCCGCTCCGAGCACGGCTACAAGCACTCGGCGATGATCCATTCGCTCAACGTCGAGCACATGACGCAGATGGCCCGGGCGCTCGACACCACCCTGTTCGTCAAAAACGGCCCGTGCGTCGCCGGCCTCGGCCTCGGCGGCGAGGGCTACCTCAGCTACTCGATCGCCACCACCACCGGCGAAGGCATCACCAACCCCCGCACCTTCACCCGGACGCGCCGGTGCGTAATGGTCGACAACCTCCGCATCTACTGAAACCCATGACCCTGGCCCGCGTCGATGGCGTGATCGTCTCCACCGTGTCTCATCCGAGCCTGCACGGGTGCCGCACCATCATCTGCCAGCCGCTCGACGCGCAGGGGCGCGACGAGGGCACGCCGCTCCTGGCCATCGACCCGCACGCGGCAGGCCTGCACCAGCGCGTCATCCTGTCGACCGACGGGTCGGCCACGCGGGACTACGTGAAGGATCCGAAATCGCCGCTCCGCAACATGATCATCGGCGTCATCGATCCGGAACCTTCCGCAGTCCAACCCTGAACTCCAAACCCTGAACCCGGAACTCAGGCCCCGCCATGCGCCTCGGACACGTCATCGGCAGAGTCACCCTCGCGCGGCAGGATCCCTCCTACCGGGGAGGGCGTTTCCTGCTCGTGCAGCCGCTGTCCCGGGAGCAGTTCAAGGGCGCCGGCATGACGCCGCTGGCCAAGAGCAACAGCCTCGTGGTCTATGACAACCTCGGCGCCGGGGTGGGGCACATCGTGGGCTTCACCGAGGGCGCCGAGGCGGCGATGCCGTTCGAGCAGCCGACGCCGGTCGACGCCTTCAACGCCGCCATCATCGACCAGATTTTCTACACGCCGCCGGCGTGACCACGGGCAACACGACCAAGGGACCAAAAGACCAAGAGACCAAGAGACCAAGGGGCCGGCCGCCAGAAGGAAAAGATAAAGCCCCCATTCTCTCATTCCCTTATTCTCCTATTCTCATTCTCAATTCCCCACCATGCGCAAAGTCATCACGGCCAAGGATGCTGAGGAGCTGCTCCGCAAGGGCGAGACGGCTCCCGCCGACGCCATTCTCACGCCGTCCGCGCGCGACGTGCTGCAGGGCCATGTGAAACTCG
>JBAIXJ010000824.1:0-1796 GCA_037916645.1 Opitutales bacterium
GGAAGATCTTGTCGAACTGGTCCTTCGGGATGCCCACCCCCGAGTCCTCGACCATGATCCGGTAGCCCTCGCCGCCCAGCTCGCTCTGGTGGGCGATCTCGGTCACCGTCAGCCGCACCGTCCCGCCCTTGGGGGTGAACTTCACCGCGTTGGCGAGCAGGTTCACCACCACCTGGCGCAGGCGGTCGCGGTCGGCCACCACCGACTGCGGCTTCTCCGGCACCTTGGTCTCGAGCACCACGCCCTTCTTCGTCGCCTGCGGCTTCACGCTCGACACCGAGGAGGTGACCACCTCCATCAGGTCGATCGGCTCGAAGGTGAGCCGCACCTTGCCCGCCTCGATCTGCGAGATGTCGAGGATCGAGCTGATCAGCTTCAGCAGCGTCTCGCCCTTGTCCATGATGGTGCGGACGTAGTCGACCTGCTCCTGGTTCATCGGGCCGGCGAGGCCCTCGGCGAGCATCTCGGAGTAGCCGATGATGCTGGTGAGCGGCGTGCGCAGCTCGTGGCTCACCGTGGCGAGGAAGGCCGACTTGAGCCGGTCGAGCTCCTTCAGCTTGGCGTTCATCTCCTCCAGCTTCTGGTTGCGCTCCTCGAGCTCGCGGTTGGTGATGAGGGTGGTCTCGATGTGCAGCTGCGAGGTGAGGTAGATGCGCTGCCCCGCCGCCACCAGCGACTCGAAGACGCGGGTGAACTGGCCCATCACCTTCGCCACCGTGCCCTCGGGCGCCCGCCGCACCTTCTCCACCAGCGTCCAGGCGTTGGCGAGGTCGAGCTTGGCGTCGATCTCCTTCAGCGTCTCGGGGAACTCCTTCATCTCCTCCGGCAGGAAGGGCCCGAAGACGATCCGCCCGAGCGCGTCGCCCTCCCAGCTGACGGGGAGGATCAGGTAGCGCAGCCCGGTGAAGCAGGGCGCGGTGATCAGCCCCGCCTGCGCCGGCTCGTCGAGAATCGGCAGCCGCGCCCCCTGGGTCGCGTCGATCGGCCCGTCCTTCACCCGCGTCACCCAGTGGGTGCACTTCTGCCGGCCGGTGGGGAAGCTGAAGACGTAGCCGCAGAAGTCGCCGTTGCCGACCTTGATGTCGACCAGCTTGGCGCCCTTTTCGTCGAAGACCTTGATGCCGATCCGGTAGAGCTCGACGAAGCCCTTCACCACCTCGGTGAAGGACGGAATGTCGAGCATCTCCGAGAGGGAGAGCCGCCGCTGCAGTACGGACTCGCGGTGCGACGTCACTTCAGCTCACCTTGCGCGGGGGAAATTCCTTTTCCAGCGCCGTTCCGGTGGTGTCGATGTTGGCGAACACCTGCGAGAGGAACTCGCGCTCGCTGAGCTGCACGTTCTTCGCCAGGTTGGCGCGGGCGTCGATCGCCCGGTAGGCCGCCTTCAGCACCTCGTAGAGCGTCTCCAGCACGCCCACCCCGCGAATCGCCACCGCCCCCACCACCGCCTCTTTGCCCTTCTTGCGGGTGTCGGCGATCTCCTCGTCGGTCTTGGTGTCGGGCAGATCGCGCTTGTTGTACTGGATCACCACCGGAACCTGGGCCGCGTCGAGCCCGTTCTGCTTCATGTTCTCCTGCAGGTTCTTCCAGTAGGCGTTGTTGTCCTGCACCGCCGCGCGCCGGCTGTCGGCGATGAAGGCCACCGCGTCGGCGCCCTGCAGCACCACCCGCCGGGTCGCGTTGTGGATCACCTGGCCCGGCACGGTGAAGAGCTTCACCTTCACCTTGAAGCCCGACTGGGTGTTGAAGAAGACGGGGAGCAGGTCGAAGAAGAGCGTGCGGTCGTCGTGCGTCTC
>JBAIXJ010000825.1:0-3131 GCA_037916645.1 Opitutales bacterium
GGCGGCGAGACGCTCATCCCCGCGCTCGACGTCGTGGTCGAGCGCTGCCCCGAGGTCGGCGTCGACGAGATCGTCCTGGGCATGGCCCACCGCGGCCGCCTCAACGTCCTCGCCAGCATCCTGCGGAAATCCTTCGAGTTCATCTTCGAGGAGTTCGCCGAAAGCTTCATCCCCGACACCGTGGCGGGCGACGGCGACGTGAAGTACCACCTCGGCTACGAGGCGGTGCTCGCCACGACCGCGGGCAAGCAGATCGAGGTCCGGCTGGCCGCCAACCCGTCGCACCTCGAGGCCGTCGATCCGGTCGTCGAGGGCAAGGCGCGCGCCCGCCAGCGCATCCGCGGCGACACCGAGCGCCGGCGGGTCCTGCCGCTGCTCATCCACGGCGACGCCGCGTTCGCCGGCCAGGGCATCGTCGCCGAGGTGCTGAACTTCTCCCAGCTGCCCGGCTACCGCACCGGCGGCACGCTGCACATCGTCGTCAACAACCAGATCGGCTTCACCACCGGCCCCGCCGAGGCGCGGTCCAGCCACTACTGCACCGACATCGCCAAGATGATCGAGGCGCCGATCTTCCACGTGAACGGCGACGATCCGGAGGCGGCCTGTTACGCGACCGAGCTGGCCCTCGACTTCCGTCAGAAATTCCAGCGCGACGTCGTGATCGACCTGGTCTGCTACCGGCGCCACGGCCACAACGAATCCGACGAGCCCGCGTTCACCCAGCCGATCCTCTATCGCAAGATCGCCGCCCACCCGCCGCCCTCGGAAATCCTCAGCCGGAAGCTCATCGCCGAGAGGACGATCACCGCCGCGGAGTCCGACGCCATCAAGGCGGAGTACACCGCGGCGCTGGAGGACGCCCTCGCCCAGGCCCGCAAGAAGCAGGACCGGCAGATCGACGACGTGAAGCGGTTCGAGGGCTCCACCGCGATCTTCCAGCGGGCCGACTTCTTCCACCCGACACCGACCGCCGTGCCGGCCACGCGGCTCGAGCCGTGTGTGCGCGCGCTGACCCGGGTGCCGGCCAACTTCAAGCTGAACCCCAAGATCAAGCGCTTCCTCGAGACCCGCGCCCAGGCCTTCAAGGAGGGCGGGCCGATCGACTGGTCGTTCGGCGAGGCCCTGGCCTTCGGCACGCTGATGCTGGAGGGCACACCCGTGCGCCTGTCCGGCCAGGACAGCGAACGCGGCACGTTCAGCCAGCGCCACGCCGCGATCTACGACATCGACACCCGCGAGCGTTACGTGCCCCTGCGCCACCTCGATCCAAAGCAGGCCGAGTTCTGCCTCTACAACTCCTCCCTGTCCGAGGCGGGCGTGCTGGGCTTCGACTACGGGTACAGCCTCGACTACCCCCAGATGCTCTGCCTCTGGGAAGCGCAGTTCGGCGACTTCGCCAACGGCGCCCAGACGATCATCGACCAGTTCATCGCCTGCTCCGAATCCAAGTGGCAGCGCGTGAGCGGCATCGTGCTGCTCCTCCCGCACGGCTACGAGGGCCAGGGGCCGGAGCACTCCTCGGGGCGCCTCGAACGCTTCCTCCAGCTCTGCGCCGAGGGCAACCTGCAGGTGGTGAACCTCACCACCCCCGCCCAGTATTTCCACGCCCTGCGCCGGCAGATGCGCCGCGATTTCCGCAAGCCGCTCGTGGTGATGGCCCCGAAGAGCCTGCTCCGTCATCCCGCCGCCACCTCACGGCTCGAGGAATTCACCGCCGGCCATTTCCAGGAGATCATCGACGACCCGATGTGGCCCGACCTTCCTCCGGGATCCAACCCAGAACCCAAGACTCAGAACCCAGAACCCAGCGCCGCCGGCGCCGCGCCCGCGGTCGAACGCCTCGTCCTTTGTACCGGCAAGGTGTACTACGATCTCGCTGACTACCGCGCGAAAAACAGCATCACCGACACCGCCATCGTGCGCGTCGAGCAGCTCTATCCGTTGCATCGCGACCGCCTGTCGGCCCTGTGCGACAAGTACGACGGCGCCACGCTCGTCTGGTGCCAGGAAGAGTCGCAGAACATGGGCGCCTGGAGTTATATCGCCCCCCGCCTTGAATACCTGTTCGGCCGGAAACCCTTCTACGCCGGCCGCGATGCCAGCGCGTCCCCCGCCGTCGGTCACCTCGCCCGCCACCGGCTCGAACAGACCGCACTGATCCGCGCCGCGTTTGGGGTCTAGCCGGAGAATCCACCGTTCTCATGAAGTCGGCCCACAGGACATTTTGGAGCAGCGACGCCCTCGTCGCCGATTTCCATTCGCGCACGCGACGGGGGCGTCGCGTCCCCATGGGATATCCGGGCTAAGCGTCCCGGGCCAAACGACGATTGCCATCGCGCCGGACTTCTTTTGTTCTCGCCTCCGAAACTCGACCCGCGACCCTCGACTCCTCCAGCCATGGCTTCGCTCGACGTCAAGATCCCGTCCATGGGCGAATCGATCACCGGCGGCGTGCTCGCCAAGTGGCACGTCAAAAACGGCGACGTGGTGCGGAAGGATCAGGCGCTTTACGAACTGGAGACCGACAAGATCACGTCCGAGGGCACGGCCGAGGCGGCGGGACGGATCGCGCTGAAGGTCGAGGCGGGCGCCGAGGTGAAGATCGGCCAGGTCGTCGCCGTGATCGACACCGCGGCGCCGGTTTCCACCTCCAACCCAGAACCCAAGACCCAGGACTCTAGACCCAAGGCGCCAGGGGCGCCATCGCCCGCCGTCCGCCGTCTCGCGTCCGAGACCGGCGTCGATCCCGCCAAGGTCGCCGGCACGGGCAAGGGCGGCCGGGTGACCAAGGGCGACTTGCTGGCGGCGGCCGCAACCAGAGATCAGCCTGCCGCGCCGCTTGCCTCGGCGAAGCCTGGAGGCGAAGCCGGGAAGCCTGACGGCGAAGGCGGGACGTCAGAGGTCAGAGGTCAGCCGGGCGGCACCGGCGTTCCAATCCCGGAAGCGAACCCAGAACCCAAGACTCAAAACCCAGAACCCACCCCGCCGGCGCCGTCGGTGTCGCCGGCCGTGCGCCAGACCCGGCGCAAGCTGACGCCTCTGCGCCAGCGGCTCGCCCAGCGCCTCGTCCAGGCGCAGCGCGAGGCGGCCATGCTCACCACGTTCAACGAGGTCGACCTCTCCGCGGT
>JBAIXJ010000826.1:0-2375 GCA_037916645.1 Opitutales bacterium
CTGACGCGGATCGGCGTCAGCCGCCTCCCGGTGATCTTCCTGCTCACGCCGGTGATGATGCTGGCGTACACGCCGCTCTATTCGTTCCTTCTGACCCGCCTCGGGATCGCGCGCATTTTCCAGGGCACCCTGCTCATCCTCGTCGCCGGCGGCGTGCTGTTCGCCGGCGCCTTCATGCTCCCCGGCGAGGCGGGCGCGCCGGCATGGCTCTACTACGCCGCCAAGCTCTACGCGGTCCTGTGGTGGATCGCGCTTTACACCCTCTACTGGAATTTCGTCGACAACTACTTCAACATCCTCGAGGCGAAGCGCCTCTACGCGTTGCTCAGCGGCGCCTGCGCGGCCGGCGCGGGTCTCGGCGGATTGCTGGTCGCCGGCCTGAGCCGCCATCTCGCGGTCGACCGGCTGTTCCTCGCCTGGTCGGCCGTCGCGCTCGCCACCCTGCCGCTGCTGCTCCGGATCCTCCGGCGCTGCCGGGCGATCGAGGACGACGACACGGGGGAGGAGCGGGGCCGCGCGGGTCTGTGGAGCGAGACCGGCGATACGTTTCGCCTCCTCGTGCGCTCGCGCTACGTGGGCCTGCTCGCGGCCGCGGCCTTCGTCGTCCTCCTCGCCGCGGCGGTGTGCGAGTTCCAGTACCTGGCCGTGTTCTCGGCGAAACGCACCGAGCAGGAGCTCGCCGGCCTCTTCGGCCGCCTCTACGCGGGCGTCAACGTGTTCAACGTCGCGTTCAATGTGTTCCTGTTCAACCGCCTCGTGGCGCGGCTCGGCGTCCGCAACACCGTGCTCATCCAGCCGGTGGCCTTTGCGGTCGTGTTTCTCGCCTTCCTCGTCGACGAGGGCGACGCGGCGGCCCTCCTCGGCTTCCTCGCCTGCCAGGGCTTGCTCGTGTCGATCGAGTACAACAACTTCAACTTCCTCATCAACGCGCTGCCGGCCGGCTCCAAGCCGCAGCTGCGCGCGCTCATCGAGGGGCTGGGCGAGCCCCTGGCCATGGCCCTGGCCGGCCTGTTCCTCCTGTCCCTGTCCCGCGCGCTCGGGCCCGCCAACCTGGCGCTGGCGGGACTCGGCCTGGCCGCCGGCGCGCTCGGCATCGCGCTGGCCCTGCGCCCCGCCTACGGGCGGGCGATGGTCGCCAACCTGAAGCGCGGCTGGCTCGATTTCTCCCGCCCGCTGGCCGAGCTCATGGGGTCGCGCCCCGCGGCGGAACTCGCCTGGCTGGCCGACACCGCCCGGCACGGCCGGCCCGCCGAGGCGCTGCGCGCCATCCGCCTCCTGTGGCTGGGCGACAAGCACCTCGCCGCCGCCTGCCTGCTGGAGTTCATCGCCGCGGCGGGCGAGGACGGCTGCGCCGCCGCGCAGCCGCTCATCGCCCAGATGCTGGCGGAGGACGACCACGAGATCGTCCGCGGTCTGCTCGACTGGCTGAACCGCGGCGACACCCCGCTCTGCGCGACGATGCTCGAGGAGCTCGGCCAGCGCGGCCTGATTCCGTCGCCCGAGCTCAAGGCCAACCTGCCGGAGGCCCGCCCCGCCACCCTGCGGGCGGCGTCCGCCGCCGCCCTCCTCCAGAGCTGGAAGGTCGAGGACAGCCTCGGCGGGCTGCAGACGCTGAAGCGCCTGCTCGAGGGTTCGCCGCGCGAGCGGCGCGCCGCGGTGCGCGCACTGGGCCGCTTCGGGCAGTCGCGCTATGCGCATTTCCTCGTGCCGCTGCTGCAGAGCCCGGAACCGGAGGACCGGCGCGAATCCCTCGAGGCCATCACCCGTCTCGCGGGCCGGGAATCCGCGCGGCTGCTCCCCGCCCTGCTCCGGGCCGTGCAGGAGGGCGCCGCCGGGGAACGCTCCCTGGCCCTCCGCGCCGTGCGCCAGATCGGCGACCCGGACTGCGTCGCCCCCCTGCTGGACGCGGCCCCGGCGTTTTCGCCGCGGGAGCTGCGCGAGGCGGAGGAGGTTCTGCTGGCGATCGAACGGCGCGGCGTGCCGGCCGTCGTTTCGTACCTGCTCGACTCCGGCCATCCCTACGCCGGCCGCGATCTCGCCGCGCGCGCCCTCACCCGGATTTCCTTCGCCCAGTACGAAGCCGTGGCGCCCGGCCTGATCGACGCCGAGATCTCCCGCGCCCACGCCTTCCTCGGCCGGCATGCCCGGCTCCGGGCCTCCGCCGGCCCGGCCGCGCCGGGTCGGACGGTCCTGTGCCGCTACTATGGAGACCAGCCGGACGCCGTGATCGATTTCGTGCTCGAGCTGCTCGGCTTGGGCGGACGGCTGGCCGACTTTGAATCGGTCACCGCGTCCCTGCGCTCGCCGCACCCCAAGGAGCGGGCCGACGCCATCGAAACCGTCGAACAGTCGTGCCGGCAGGCGGTGTTCGTCCG
>JBAIXJ010000827.1:0-5124 GCA_037916645.1 Opitutales bacterium
GCCGTCCGGTCCTGCAGGCTCGGCGAACGGTCGGGCCGGGTGCACATCACCACCGTCGCCCCGGCCTCGACCAGTTCACGCAAACGGTTCGCCACGGCCGGCGTCATCAGCCCCGGATCGGGCGCCAGCGGCCGCGGCCCCGGCAGCACCAGCACGCCGTAGCTCGCTCCGCCCGGGAGCACGATCCGGCCGTCCCGCACGGTCGCCAGGCGAAGCAGCGCGTCCGGGTTGATCGAATCGTACGCATAGCCGTGCAGCGCGTCGACCCACAGCGCCGGATCCTCGATGTTGGCCGAGTGCCCCACGCCGTCCGGCCAGAGCGTCTGCGGTTCACCACGGTTGGCCTGCCGCTCCGCCTCGCGCGCCACGGTGGCGGCGCCGAACAGACCGGGCAGGGTTGAGACGAGCTGCTCGGGCAGCACGGCGCGCCGGGGGATCTCCTCTCCGGTGAACACCGCCAGGTCCGCGACCGGCCGGCCCGCCTGCAGCAGCGCCTGGCAGCGGCGGATGTACTCGACCCAGGCCCGCCCCGGTCCCCACCACGTCTGGTCGCGCTGGAAGAACGTGCCCACCCCGCCCAGCGTCATGCCCGGGCGCCGGTCGAGCCACGGATTCGCCGTGAACACATGGAAAACGAACCGGTTGATGCCGAAGGAAAAATTGCGGTCGGCGAGCGGCTTCAGCAGCGCCGGCGACTCATCCCACTCCATCCGCACCTCGGTGAACGCCTCGGCCTGCGCGATCGGCTTCCCGTAGAGGTGGGCGCCCGAGACGCAGTCGAGGATGTCGTTGAGCTTGTCGTGCGTCGGGCTGCGCAGCCAGAACTCGCCCATCGGAATGTCCACCGCCTCGTAGTGCCGCAGATCGTCGCTCACCATCGTCGGCGCGACGCATTCCGCGCTGAAGGCGCAGCCGTGGGCGTGGGCCAGCTCCGCCATCGTGCCGAAGAAATTGTCCTGCACCAGGTCGTCGATCGTCTGCCGGATGTCGTGCAGAAACCGCTCGGACACGTCCGCACTCTCCACCGGGATGCCCGCCATCGCCGGCAGGTAGGGCAGCGGATCGTAGCCGCGCCGGCGCGTGAATTCGGCGCGGAACACAGGCGACCAGTTCTGGCTGCCCGCCTCCCAGCTGTCGACGTGGAACACCTTCAACACCCGGCCGGCGAGCTCAGGACCCACTTCGCGGATCGCGGCGCCGAACCAGTGGTCAAACTGGAATCGCGCCGCGTCGCGATTGAATTTGTCGCACTCCAGGCCCACCGCCGCGCCGCCCGCGTAATTGGTGCTGCCGGTCGACGTGGTGCCGAGGCGCAGCACGGTCCATCGTCCCGGGGGCGCGTCCCATCGCAGGCGCCCCGCGGCGTCCATGCGATCGGAGACGTCCCGGATCTGCGCCCGCGGCACGCAATCGCCATCCGGCACCTGCGCCGCGGTCGTGCGGGTGCTGACGCGCCAGAATTCGCCGGCCTTGCCTTCAAACTGGTCGATCCGCGGCGCACCGGAGAGTTCGAGCCCGGTCAGCCGCAGCATCGGCTGCCATTTGGCCGAATCGATATCCTCGGTGCCCGGCTCGGAGCCCGCCGGGTCGTACCGGAAACGGAAAACCCGCGCCGTCACGGCCGGAATCGCGTGGGTCGTCACGTCGCCGTCCTGCCACCCGTGGCGCGGCGGCACCAACCGGCCCACGAACCGGAAATGCTCGCCGTCGTCGCTCACCTCGATCGAGAGGCGGTTGGCGAAATAGGTGTTGGTCTGGATGCCGGTCGTCGTCGGAACGCGGACGGTTACCGCCCGGCAGGTGAACGGTGCGGCAAAGGCGTATTGGATCCAGCAAGGCTTTTCAGAAACCAGCGGCGACGGGCTGCCGCCTTTGGGCAACCCGTCGAGCACCGCGGGCGCGACTTTTTCCAGATTCGTCGTCACCGCCGGCGCCGTGTCCCGCGTGGACACGCCAGCCTCCGCCGGGGCGGGGAACGCCAGCACCGCGATCTCGCGGTAATAGCCTTGGTAGGCTTCCGGCCGCGCCAGCGGGAGGTCCACGCGCCGGCCCCCGTCGACCTCCGTCTCCGTCCACACCACCTTCTGCATCGAAAGTTCAGGCGTGATCCACGGACCGCCCGCCACGGTGAAGCCGTCGCACGCATGCATCGCCAGCTTGAGGCCCAGTCGGTCCGCTTCCTGCATCGCGAAGCGCACCAGGTCCCACCAGCGCGGACTGAGCTGCGGCGCCGGCGGCTCGAAGACTGGCGGCTGGGTCACGCCGCCGACCGGCATCAGGTACGCGCCGGCGATGCCCGCCTTCTGCATCGCCTCCAAATCAGCCGTGATGCCCGCCCGCGAAACCGCCGCGTTCCGCCAGTACCAGAACACCCACGGCTGGGCCGCCTCGGGTCCATGCCGGAAGGTGTCGGGCAGATCACCGGCCCGGGCAGTGACCATCGCCAACACACCGAGGATCGCCGCGGCGAGACCGCTCGCCGCCCGGCGGACCGGACTGCCACGCCCGGCCAGATTGGACGGCACCAGGCTCATGGGGGGGCGGGAGCGGGACGCTCCGTGACGACCGGCCAGGCATCGGTGCGGAACGAGATCGCCGGCAGACCGGCGGAATTGACGAGATTGGGATTGGCCACCTCATCCCAGGCGAAGCGCACCGCCACCGGGCGGGGCACCTCCGGGCTCGACACGATCACATGATCGGCGCCATCGATCACCGCCCGCGCCGGCACAAAGCGTCGGTCCTCCCCGGCGAGGAGGAAACCGTTCGGTGCTCGGCCGTCGCGGGTGCGCAGGCCCGCGCCCACGTCGGTGAAGGCCAGCTCGGCCTTTCCGTCGGGCAGCGTCCGCAGGTCCCCAAAGCGCGGGCTGCGGCCAAGGGTGTCTCGGCGACCGTAGGTATCCGTCAGCGCGAGGCGCGCGAGCCGCAGCCCCACGTCGCGCTTGTCCGTGGGATGGATGTCATGCGTGTCGGCCACGAGGTCGGTCGTGACGATCATGCCGGTGCGCGGAATGGCGAGGGCGGCGGTCTGGGCCTCCCAGAACACCGGCAGCGCCTCCCGGGTGAGCCGCTTCGGAAACTTGTCCGAGCGCGAGTAGGCGTAAGGCGCGAGTTGAACAAAGTAGAACGGGGCGTCCGCCTCACCCCAGGCGGCGCGCCAGCTTGCGATCAGCGCCCGCATCTTCGCGGTATAGATCGCGCCGTCGGCCTCCATGACGTTGCTCTCGCCCTGGTACCAGAGGAAGCCCCGCAGCGTGTACGGCTCGAGCGGAATGATCATCGACTGGTACAGCTCCGTCGGCTGCACGCCCTTGATCCAGGCGAAGTAGTGCACGTTCACCAGGTCGCGCAGGGCCGGATCCGACGCAAACGCCGACGCGGGCATCCACGCCTCGATCTGCGTCCCCCCGAAGCTGGAGTGAATCAGGCCCACGGGCAGGTCGAGCTGCCGCACCAGCTCGCGCCCGAAATAGTACGCCGCGGCGGAGAACTCCGTATCGGCCAGCGTCTCCGGCGTGCACGGCACCCAGCGCAAACCAATGACGCCGGCCTTAGGTTCGGCGTACCACGGCACCTGGAACAGCCGCAGCTGCGGCTGATCCGCCCGGCGGATCGCCTCCCGGTAGTTGTCCGTGGCCTTCTGCTTCGGCACCGGCCCCAGCGGCTTTTCCATGTTGGACTGACCCGAGCAGAGCCACACCTCGCCGACCAGGACATCGGCAAACGTCAGCGTGTTTCGGCCGCGCACGGTCAGGGTCCGCGGCTCCGCGCTGGCCGGCAGCGGGTCGAGCGCCACCTGCCACCGGCCGTCGGGCGCCGCCGTCGCCGACTTGGTCTGGCCGGCGAATTCCACCGTCACCGCCTCGCCGGGCGCCGCCTGCCCCCACACGGCCGCCGGACGGTCGCGCTGCAGCACCATGTGATCGCTGAACGGCAGCGCGCAGCGGACGTCGGCGCGCAGGGTCGCAGCCAGGAGCAGCAGGCTGATTGGCAACGATCGGTTCAGGCGCATGGGAGCGGCGGGCTGATGCTACGGTGAGGAGTTGATGTTCACGGAGGCGTTCGGAAATCCCGCCGCGCTTGCCGTGAGCGTGAGCCGGCCGGGCTCGCCGGTGGAGCGGACCACGACGAGCAGGCGCCCCTCATAGGTCTGATGCGGATTCGCCTGGTAGGATTCCAGGGTGGTCATGTCCCCGTTGCCGATGCCCGCGATGACCCCGGGCCCGCTCAGCGCCAGCCGAACGGCCGGCGAGGCGTCCGGCCGCCAGTTCCCGTCCTGATCGGTGACCAGGACGGTGACGAATGAGAGGTCCTGGCCATCGGCCCGGATCGCGGCGCGATCGGGCAGCAGCCGGATCCGGGCCGCCGGCCCGGCCGTCGAGAGCGTGAATGTCTGCACCTCCCTGCCGGCCACCAAGCCGGTCGCCTTCAGGACGCCGGCGGCGTACGGCACGGCGAAGGTCGCGCGAAAGGCTTCGGCCCGCGTCGTCGGTTTTTCGCCGAGCAGCCGCCCGTTCAGGTACAGGCGCACCGCGTCAAAGCGCGAATAGACTTCGACCGTCAGCTCCCTGCCCTCCTCGCCCGGCCAGGTCCAGCTCGGCAGCGCGGGCGGCAGCGACCAGGGCGTCAGGTTCCAAGGGCGGCCGTCCGCCGTCGGCACCTCCACCGCGGCATACAGTTTCTCTTCTCCGCGATCCCAGACGATCGCGCGGTAGTGCGAGACCGGCTTGCGCCAGCCGGTGACGTCGAGGTCGCCGCAGGCCGTGCCGTGCCACGGCCATTGGCCTGCCTCCCAGGGCTTCTTGGCCGGCTGCTCCGGCGGGAATGCGCGCCCCAATCCGGATTCGCCCAGGTAGTCCATCGCGCTCCAGATGAAATCCCCGATGACCCAGGGATCGTCCTGCGCGACCGCCCAATTGGCGAAGGTCTGGCTCGCATAGGATTCGGTGGCCATCATCACGCGGTCCGGAAGGCGGGCATGATCTGCCGCGGCCCGCGCCAGCTCGTAGTTGTAGCCGGCGACGTCCACTGTGGCGAACACGGGGTCGAGCAGCGTCCAGTCGCCTTTCGGTCCCAGGTTGTTGAGGCCGGCGGTGAGCAGCCGCGTTGGGTCGAGCGCGCGGA
>JBAIXJ010000828.1:0-4248 GCA_037916645.1 Opitutales bacterium
TTGATGTCCGGCCGGATGGCAACGGTGCCTTCGCCGCGCACCGTCCCCTGCGGCGCCCAGGCGAATGAAAACTGCAGCGGCATGGACGCGCCCGCCGCGAGCGAGAATTCCTTCAGGCTGCCCTGAATCTTGGTGAGGCCAAGCTGCGCCGGCCGGGGCGGCGGCGGGAGCCGGGCCGGCGGGTGCGGCCGCCGGCGGCGGCATCATGGCCAGCAGGTTGATCGACCCGTCCTTGTCCCGGCGGACGGTGATATGCCCGCCCTTCAGGGTCACATTGCCGGCGCGCGCCTTCATCGCCACGGCGTCGGCGCCCATGCCCGTGACGTCAAGCGACGCCAACTCGACGGCCGGCACGCCGCTGCCGCGCTCCGTGACCTTGAGATTGCTCAGATTCAGTTCGCCTCCGGTCAATCGGAGGACGCGAGCGCCGGGATCGAGGTTCGCCTCGTAGCGCCCGTGCACCGCGAGCGTGCCCGTGGCGATGTCCGCCCCCAGCATCGTCTCGTAGTACGGCGCGTATTTCGGCAGGCTGAGGTTCTCGACCCGAAACTCCCCCACCGACTGCACCGGTTGCGCGTTCAGCGTGCCGCTCCAGGCAAACCGCTCGCCCGCCTCCGTCACCGCTTCGAAGTGATACGGTGCCCCGCGCCCGCCCGTGGTGCGGAAATCCGTCAGGTCAAAACCCGTGGGCCCGATGGTCGTCTGGAACGGCTTCGCCCGGGACCGGTCGGCCAGGTCAAGGCGCGCGGCGGTGACGGCCAGGTGACCGATGCGGACCGGCCGCATCGGCGCCGCCGGTTTCGCCGCCCCGGCGGCGGCCGGCGCCGGCGTGTTGAACTTCGCCAGCAGATCCGAGAAGTTGAACGTGCCATCGGGATTGACGGTCACCTGCGCATGGAAGCCGTCGAGCGCGATGTCACTCAGCGTCCAGGCGCCGAAGATCGAGCCCAAGGCGTCGAAGTTCACGTACAGGCGCCGCCAGCCGAAGAACGAGCCCGCCCCCCCCTTCTCGCCCACGTTCAGGTTTTCGAGGGTGATCGAGAGCGTGTAGGGATTCAGGCGGACCTTCTCCAGCGCGACTGGACGGCCGAGCTCGGCCGACAGCCGCTTCACGAGTTGCGATCGCACCACCGGCGGCAAAATCAGGAAACCGGTGATTGTGTAGAGGACCAACAGGGTGCCGCCCACCCACAGGATCCGGCGCACCCGGCGCGACAGCTTGGGCGGATTCATGCCTGAAGGAAACACACCTTCGGCGCCGAGGCAATCCCCCGCCATGCCGCTCCCCGCGGGGGCACGCCGTCTGCCCGGCCGCTTGGTCGCCCGCCTTGCCGCCGGCCAAAACTATCCGTGACCATCCGTGCCATCCGTGGTGGACTCAGTCGGGAATCCAGCTTCATGACCCGTCACTTCATCCTCGCACCGTTTGGCAGCACCGGCGACGTCCTGCCCTTCGTGTGGATCGGGCGGCTCCTGCGGGCGCGCGGCCACGCCGTCACCCTCATCGCCGCGCCGCGCTTCGCCGATCTTGCCGCGCGCGCCGGCCTGGCCTTCGAGGCGGCCGGCCGGCCGGGCGATTACGAGGAGGTGACCGGCAATCCCGATCTCTGGCATCCCTGGCGCGGGATGGACATCACGGTGGCCTACGCGGGCCGGGTCACCGGAGACTATTTTCAGGCGATCGTCCGCGCCCGGGAGCGCGAGACGGCGGACGTCGCGCTGGCGGGCTCCTTTCTGGCCTTTGGCGCCCGCCTCGCACGGGAGAAATTCGGCCTCCCGCTGGCGTCCATCCACCTCCAGCCGTCGATCCTCATCAGCGCCTACGACACGCCGGTCCTGCGGGCGCACTGGGAGTGGTTCAATCGCCTGCCGCGCTGGCTCAAGCGCGCGTTCTTCGCCCTGCCCAATCCGCTCGACCAGAAGGCCGGGCCCCTGGTGCGCGCCGCCTGCGTCCGCGCCGGCGTGGTTCCGCCGCGCTCCCCGGCCTGGGATTGGTTTCACTCGCCCGACGCGGTGCTCGCGCTGTTCCCCGATTGGTTCGGAGCGCCCCAGCCCGACTGGCCGGCGCACTGCCGGCTCGCGGGTTTTCCCCTGTACGATCTGGGCGACCAGCGGCCATTGAGCCCGGCGGCCGGGCGGTTCCTCGCGGCCGGCCCGCCGCCGGTGCTGTT
This sequence comes from Opitutales bacterium, assembly GCA_037916645.1. Taxonomy (GTDB): domain Bacteria; phylum Verrucomicrobiota; class Verrucomicrobiia; order Opitutales; family Opitutaceae; genus Fen-1467. The sequence goes on from JBAIXJ010000828.1 coordinate 2,172, forward strand.
CACGCCCGGCAGCGCGATGGCGCACGGACGCGAGTTCTTCGCCGCCGCCCTCGACGGCTGTCGCCGCGCCGGCTGCCGCGCCATCTTTGCCACCGGACACCGCACCCAACTGCCGGAGGAGCTTCCGCCCTCGGTGCTCGCGGTGGACTACGAACCGTTCAGCCAGCTGCTGCCGGCGACGGCGGCCATCGTCCACCACGGCGGGATCGGCACGCTCTCCCAGGCGCTGGCGGCCGGCGTGCCGCAGCTCGTGATGCCCATGGCGCACGACCAACCGGACAATGCCCACCGGCTCGTCCGGCTGGGCGTGGCCCGGCGCCTGTATCCGACGGCCTTCACCGCGGAACGCGTCGCCGTCGCCCTGCATGAGCTGCGCGAGAATCCCGCCATCCGCTCCGCCTGCGCCGCCATTGCGGCCCGGATCCGCGCGGCCCGGCCCGCCGATGTCGTGATCGACGTCCTGGAGAGCCTGCGGCGCGCCGGCTGAATCATCCGGCGGAGCGGCGGAGGCCCCGGACCGCGCGGCCGATCCACGGCCCGGGGGATTCTCCCCACTTTGCCCGGGCCGGCACCGGGGAACGCACAATCCGGTCCGGATTGTGCCGATATGGGGGAGCCGCATCCGCCACGCCTTCGGTGGCCGGCCACAGCCATGCACCTCCTGCTCGATCCCGTCGTCCGCCGCCAGCTCCCGGTGATTCAAAAGATCATCGCCGACGAGACCTGGCTCGAGGGCGAGCGCCGGCGCTGCCCGGTCCCGCCGGACGATGCGGCGGTGCGGGAGAACGTGTGCCAGGTCATCCTGCGCATCGGCCGCGAACTGCGTGAATCCCTCGCGGCGGACATCGCGACCGGCGACGCCGCGCCGCGGTGACCATCGTCGAAAGCCGAGCCTGATCCGCCCGGCGCGACTCTTCCCTTGACATTCTAGGGAAGGCGTCCCATCCGTCACCCTAGATACCCTAGGGAAAGGCTCCACCATGGCGAAAATCGAACTGCTTCAGGGAACGCTCGACCTCCTGGTCCTCCGCGTCCTCAGCGGCGGGCCGCAGCACGGCTTCGGCATCGCCCAGCGCATCCACCTGCTCTCCCAGGAGGTGTTGAGGGTCGAGGAAGGCTCGCTCTACCCGGCGCTCTACCGGCTCGAGGAAAAGGGCTGGATCGAATCCGAGTGGGGCCAGTCGGACAACAACCGGCGCGCGAAGTACTACTCGCTGACCAGGGCCGGCCGCAAACAGCTCGCCACCGAGCAGCAGGCGTGGGACCGGATCGCCGCCGCCATCAGTGCGGTCCTGGCGGGAGCATGAGCGGGCATGGCGGCCGGCGAGTAACAAGTCTCCAGTATCAAGGACCAAGACACGGAAGCCGAGCACCCCGATGGCATTCCCACTCTCCAGGCTGCGGCAGCTCTTCCGCCGGCGGCGGTTCGAGGCTGACATGGCGGAGGAAATCCAGAGCCATCTCGAGCGGCAGGCCGCGGCCAACCGCGCGGCCGGCATGGACGCCGAGGAGGCGCGCTATGCCGCACGGCGCCAGTTCGGCGGCGTGGACCAGATCAAGGAGGTTGCCCGCGCCCAGCGCGCCGGGGTGCTGCTGGAGCAGTGGGCGAAGGACTTCCGTTTCGCCCTCCGCACGCTGGGCCGGAACCCTGGCTTCTCCGCCCTTGTCGTGCTGGCCCTCGCGCTGGGCCTCTCCTTCAACGCGGTGCTGTTCACCGTCGCCAATGATCTGTTCGTGCGGCCGCTGCCGGCGGCGGCGCCCGGCCGGCTGGTCGTCGTCGCCCAGAAATCGCCCTTCATCGACTACCAGATTCCCGTTTCGTACCCTGACGCTGAGGATCTCCGCCGCCTGGTCGAATCCGATGTCGCGCCGGAACCCGACCTGGCGCGCGTCTATTCGGGTCTGATGGCCTACCGGGAGGAGGTCGTCCACCTCAGCGACGTCGGCTCGGGCACCGAACGCGCCTGGGTCCACGCCGTCACCGACAACTACTTCTCCGTGCTCGGGGTGCAGCCGCAGCTCGGGCGCTTCTTTCTCCCGGGCGAGGCCCGTGCGCCGGGCGCCGATCCGATCCTCG
>JBAIXJ010000829.1:0-11874 GCA_037916645.1 Opitutales bacterium
GTTCTCGCCGATGAAGTCCTTGAACTCGTTCGAGCTGATCTCGCCCAGTCCCTTGAATCGCGTCACCTCCGCGCTCTGCCCGAGCTTCATGAGCGCCGCCTGCTTCTCCGCCTCGCTGTAGCAATAAACCGTCTCCTTCTTCGTGCGGACGCGGAACAGCGGCGTCTCGAGGATGTAGAGGTGCCCGCCCGCGATGAGGTCCGGGAAGAACTGCAGGAAGAACGAGATCAATAGCAGCCGGATGTGCATGCCGTCGACATCGGCATCGGTCGCGATGACGACGCGGTTGTAGCGCAGGCCCTCCAGCCCCTCCTCGAGGTTGAGCGCCGACTGCAGGAGGTGAAACTCCTCGTTCTCGTAGATCACCTTCTTGGACAGGCCGTAGGTGTTGAGCGGCTTGCCCTTGAGCGCGAAGACCGCCTGCGTCCGCACGTCGCGGCAGGCGGTGAGCGAGCCGGCGGCGGAGTCGCCCTCGACGATGAACAGCGTGCTCTGCTCGGCATCCGGACTGTCGGCGGATTCGCGGTCGCCGAGGTGCACCCGGCAGTCCCGCAGCTTGCGGTTGTGGAGCGACGCCGTCTTGGCGCGTTCGCGCGCGAGGCTGCGGATGCCCGCGAGCTCCTTGCGCTCGCGTTCGTTCTCCTCGAGCTTGCGTTTGAGCGCGTCGGCGGTCTCGCGGTTACGGTGGAGGTGGGCGTCGAGCTGCTGCTGGACGAACGTCCCGATGAACTGGCGGATCGGCGGGCCGCCCGGGCCCATGTCGGCCGAGCCCAGCTTGGTCTTGGTCTGCGACTCGAACACCGGCTCGATGACGCGGAGGGAGACCGCGGCGATGATCGACTGGCGCACGTCGGCCGCGTCGTAGTCCTTCTTGTAGAAATTGCGCACCACCTCGACGATCGCCTCGCGGAAGGCCTGCTGGTGGGTTCCGCCCATGGTGGTGTGCTGGCCGTTGACGAAGGAGTAGTACTCCTCGCCGTAGTGCGAGCCGTGGGTGAAGGCGATCTCGATGTCCTCCCCCTCGAGGTGGATGATGGGATAGAGGATGTCGCCGCTGAGGGCCTTTTCGAGCAGGTCCTTCAGCCCGTGCTCCGAGCGGAAGGGCTGGTCGTTGAGCGTCAGGGTCAGTCCCCGGTTGAGATAGGCGTACTTCCAGAGGAGGTCCTCGACGTACTCGCGGCGGAAGCGGAAATCCCCGCCGAACAACTCCTCGTCCGGCGTGAACTCGATGATGGTGCCGTTGCGCTCGGATGTCTTCGCGACCTTGTGATCCTTCCTCAGCTTGCCGCGGGAGAACTCGACCACCTTGGTCTGCCCGTCGCGCACGGCCTGGGCGCGGTAGGCGAACGAGAGGGCGTTGACGGCTTTCTGGCCGATGCCGTTCAGGCCGACGGCCTTCTTGAACGTCTCCGAATCGTACTTGGCGCCGGTGTTGATGACCGACACGCAATCGAGCACCTTGCCCAGCGGGATGCCACGGCCGTAGTCCCGCACCCGCGCGGTCCGCTCCTCCACCTGGATCTCAACCTTGCGGCCGTAGCCCATGGTGAACTCGTCGATCGCGTTGTCGATCGTCTCCTTGAGCAGAACGTAGATGCCATCCTCGGCATGGCTCCCGTTGCCGAGGCGGCCGATGTACATCCCGGGGCGCAGGCGGATGTGCTCCGTCGACGAAAGGGTTTTGATGCTGGATTCGGTGTAGTTGTGATTCGCCATCGGGGATGGGCTCAGCCTTCTGGGTTCAGGGTTCTGGGTTGAATGCACGCATCGGACGAGCTCTCAAACGCTGACCGGCAGCACGGTCAGCCGGGCCGGATCACCCGCCAATGCGCGCAACCGGCCATCAAACGTGACCACGGTTCCGCCATGATGTTCGGCGATGTGGAGCAGATAGCTGTCGCTCACCTGCTGCGGCCCGAGGGCGCGGGCAAAATCGGCCGGGATCGGCGGCGGCTGCTCCGACCAGAATTCGTGCTCGGGCCGCGACGTCCACTGGGCCAACAGACGGCAGGCCTCAAACGGCGTGACCGGCCGCGGCGTGTAGGCCGCGCTGGAGGAAAGGCGCACAAAAGCCAGTTGCGTGACCGCGCAGGTGGCCCAGCCGGCGGCAGCCGCCTTGCCGAACCAAGCATGCGCCACCGCATGGAATTGGTGGTTGGGCCAGGCGAGCGCCAGCAACACGTTGGGATCCAGCAACGCCGCGCTCACCGCTCCCCCTCCGCCAGGCGCTTCGCCGCACGATCGCCGGGAATCACCGGGGCGTCCGCCGGGACTTGGAACACCGGCAGGCCATTCTTCTCGGCAAATACCTCCTGCAGTTTCAGTCCTTTTCTCGCCAGCGCCGAAACGATGGCTCCGAGATTCTCGCCCGATGCATCAGCCAATGCCTTCGCAGCTTGGTAGATGTCGCCATCCAGCGAAATAGTTGTCCGCACGAGTGTGAAATCTGATTCTGTGATTCTATGATGTCAATGCATCATTGTATCACTGAATCAGCAATAATTACTCGCTACAGTCACATAAACAACGTCTTGCGTTTGATCATGCTGCAGCTCTCGGGTATCTGTCGAGCCATGAATCCAACATTCTCCGCCATCCCATTCTTTGTCTACCCGGTTTCTGATATGGCTCGAGCCAAGGCGTTTTATGGCGGTGTTCTTGGCCTGAACGAAGGTGAGTCATGGGAAGATCAATGGGTCGAATACGATGTCGGCACGGCGTCCCTGGCGCTGTCGACGATGATGACCGGCGCGCAGCCCGGAGCCAAGGGTGGCGCCGTCGCGCTCGAGACCGGGCAGTTCGACGATGCGGTAGCTCTGCTCAAGGCGCACGGCGTGCGGTTCGTGGTCGAACCTTTTGACTCCGGGGTATGCCGTTTCGCGCGTTTTGAGGACCCGGACGGAAACCACCTGATTCTGCATCGCAAACATCCGGAGAAGCGGCCCTGACTGACGGCGGGGAATACGGCCGGCCGCCGAATCTCCCACGTCCGTCGGCGAACAAACCATCCGCCCGATTGTCACCTGCGATCCCGCGAGCCATATTTCACCGTGCGCTGCGCCACCCTGCTTCCCATCGCGTTTCTGTCCGCCACCGCCTGGCTGGCGGCGGGTGGTCGGGCCGCCGATTCCCCCATGAAACCCACCACCTCCACCTCCGGCCCCGCCTGCGCGGTTGACGGCCCGAAGTCGGCCTGCGGGCTGCCCTCCAACGTCGTCATCGACATGAGCCGCGCCCGCGTGCGCCGCACCGACACGGAATGGCGGGCGATGCTGACACCCGAGCAGTTTCGCGTCACCCGAGAGCAGGGCACCGAACCGCCCTTCCGCAACGCTTACTGGGACAACCATGCCGACGGCGTCTATTTTTCCGTCTGCAGCGACACGCCGCTGTTCGACAGCCGGGACAAGTTCGACAGCGGCACGGGCTGGCCCAGCTTCACGAAGCCGATCGAACCAAAGTTCATCCAGGAGCAGACCGATGCGAGCTGGGGCATGGTGCGCACCGAGGTTAGTTGCTCGGTCGACGGCGCCCACCTCGGCCATGTGTTTGACGACGGGCCGGCGCCCACGGGGCTGAGGTATTGCATCAACTCGGCCTCACTGCGCTTCATGCCGCGCAAGGAGTACGAGCGGTGGGTCCAGCAGCACGGCGCCGAAGCGAAGCCGCGGGAATGAGCCGCGCGGCGTCGGCTCTCCCCCTCGCCCCGCCGGCGGATATTTCGTGACCTGTGTCACCCCCGGCGGCGCCGGCTGTGCCGGTGGGGCGGTGTCAGCCGGTTGACGTTGGCCCGGCATTGCGCTGATTTCCTGCAAATGCCCGACGTCACCGTCACCTATTACCTCGAAGTTCTCTCCTCGTGGTGCTTCTGGGCGGAGCCCGCCTGGGCCGAGCTCAAGGCCCGCTATGCCGGGCGCGTCCAGTTCGAATGGAAGATCGCCCTCATGAATCCGGGAGACTTCCCCGTCTCGCGCGCCCAATGCGACTGGTTCTACCGCCGGAGCGGCCTGATCCTGCGCTCGCCATTCATGCTCAATTCCGGCTGGCTGGAGCCCGCGCGCAAAGGCGATTACCGCGCCCCCAACCTCGTGGCGGAAGCCGGCCGCGAACTCGGCTTCACCGACGACCGGCTGCGCCAGGCGCTGACCCACGCGGCGGAACGCGAGGGGCGCCGGATCGGCGACCTGGACGAAGCGGTGGCCGTCGGCGCCGCGGCCACGGGTATCCCGGCGTCGAAACTGCGCGCGGCGGCCGGGTCTCCCGCGGTAAAGGCCCGGGTCGAGGCCTCGACCGCGGAGTTCCACGCTCACCAGATCACCCAGCGGCCCGCGTTCGTCGTGACGGACGTCATCGGGGACAAGGCGGTCTTCTCGGGCCTCGTCCGGGCCGAGCCTGTGGCGGCGGCTATCGACGCCATGCTGGCTGATTCCGCGGCCTATGCGGCGCATGCGGCGCATTTCGGAACTCCCCCACCCGAGTGAATTTACGGAAGCCTGACGCGGACAAGGGGGAACCCGTCCCCGCTTCCGTGTTCCAACGCCCAGATATGAAAAAGAAGCTTTGGTTGATCGCGGGAATTGTCGCGGGCGTCGGGCTCGTGGTTCTCCTGGCCGTCACATTCTTCCTCGGCTCCATCGTCAAGGCCGCCGTCAACCGGTACGGCCCCGGCATCACCAAGACCAAGGTGGAACTGGCGGGCGCCCGCATTTCTCCGTTGACGGGCGACGGCGAGATCACGGGCCTGCTGATTGGGAATCCGTCGGGCTGGACCTCCGACCGGGCCATCTATCTTGGCCAGATGCAGCTCTCCGTCGTGCCCACTTCAATCTGGGGCGACCACATCGTCATCAAGCGGATCGTCATCGACAAACCCGAGTTCGTCTACGAATCGAAGCTGTTCAGCAGTAACATCCGCGATCTCCTCAAAAACATCGAGGCGTCCACCGGCGGCGACCAGCCTTCCTCGGCGCCTGCGAAGGCCAAGTCGGGCAAGCCGCTCAAGCTCGAAATCCGGCAGTTCGTGTTGCGCAACGGCAAGGTGACCGTTGGCGCCGGCCCGGATGCCGTGATCGTGCCCATGCCCGAGCTGACCCTGACCGACCTCGGCACGAAGGAAGGCGGCATCACCACCAGCCAGATGACCGCCGTCGTGATGGGACAGGTTCTCGACCAGGTGCTGGTCGCAGCGGCCAGCGGGCTTACCGGGATGGGCAAGGCTTCCAACACCGCCGCCGACGCGGCCCAAAAGGCGGCGGACGCGATCAAGAAGCTGTTCAGCGGCGGCAAATAACCGCCGCGGCGCCATTGATGCCTACGGCAGCTGCTTGGCGAGCTCGGCCTCCAGGCCGCCGCCCCGGAGGCTCTGCCCTTTCGCGATGATGGTGCCTTCCTTGTCCAGCAGGAACGTGGCGGGAATGCTCATGATCCCGTACTTGAGCGCGAGCTTGTTCTCCCAGCCGTTGCCGTCGAAGAACTGCGCCCAAGTCATCCCCTGATTCTTCAAGAAGGCGGCCAGCTTGGCCTGGTCCTGATCCAGGCTGATGCCGACAATCTCAAAGCCCTTGTCATGGTACTTCTTGTAGGCGGCCAGCACATTGGGCAGCTCGCTCACGCACGGCCCGCACCACGTGGCCCAGAAGTCGACGAGCACGAACTTCCCTTTGTAGCCGGACACGCTGAGCGGATTGCCGGCCAGGTCCTTCTCTGCGAAATCCGGGAATGACTTCCCGATCGCCAGCTCCCCTTGGATTCTCTCGGCCTCGATCTGCCGTTGCAGGATCGCCAGCGTCTTGTCGGCGTCCTTGCCCTGGCGGGTTTCGGGAAAATCGGCCTTCAGCTGGCGGATCAGCTCCATGCCCTTCTCGGGGTTGCCCAGCACTTCGACATACAGCATGGCCTTCATGACCAGAACCTGCGCCACCTCGTCGGTCTTCTCGGCCTGGTGCTCCGCCAGCAGGGCGTCGAACTGTTTCAATTCCTCCGCCAGGTCGGCTTCGCTCTTCTTCCCCGCGTTCAGCTTGCCCTTGATCTTGGTGACGAGCTGCTGGAGTTCCTGCCGGACATCGGCCGGCGGAGCGGCGTCGGCGGCGCGCAGAGCGGGCGTCACGGAGGGCCACAGGGTGAGGGCGAGAGCCACCGCAAGGATGCGAGATTTCATGAGGAGAGAGAATGGAGCGGGGCGGGGCGCCCCGGCCGCGCCATGCAGGCAACTCCCCCACCCGGAGGCAATGCATTATTCGCTCCGCCCCTCCCCGCGCCCAGCGGCACCGGCTTGAGTGCCGCAGCGGAGGCGATAGGTTGGCGGGCGGCGTGAAACTCCAATGGCATCTTTCGCAGGCCCGCGGCTATCTCGGGCTTGGCATGGTGCAGGAGGCCGCGGCCGAACTCGACCAAGTATCGCCCGCCGACGCCCGGCAGACCGACGTGCTGGCGTTGCGCGCCCTGGTGCTGCAGGAAAAGGAGGAGTGGCCGGCGCTGGTCGAGGCGGCCCGCGAGCTGGTGCAACGACAGCCCGGCGAGGCCGGCTGGTGGATCGCCTGGGCGTACGCCACGCGGCGGAGCCGGTCGCTCGCCGCGGCGGAGGCGATCCTGCTGGAGGCGGAGCGCTCCCATCCCAAGGAGGCGGCCATCCAGTTCAATCTCGGCTGCTATGCCTGCCTGCGCCAGGACTTGGTCGAGGCGCGCCGCCGGGTCGAGCGCGCGGTGGCCCTCGACAAGTCATTCCGCGAGGCCGTGGCCATAGACCCGGATCTGGAGTTGCTGCGCAAGGAGCCGGATCCGCCGCGGCGCGACGCCGGCTGACGGGTCAACCCTGGGTGACGCGGCCGAGCAGTTCGAGCCAGCGCTTCCAACCCGCGTCCATGGCCTGCCGGTTGGCGGGCGACGCGTTGTCGTCTTCGCCGGCTCGCATGAACCCGTGGCCGGCGCCGCCATAGGTCACGGGCTCGTAGGTCTTGCCCGCCGCCTTCATCGCAGCGGCGGTGGCCGGCACCGTGGCGCTGATCCGGGCGTCGTTGCCGGCGTAGAAGCCGTACACGGGACAATGGATTTGCGCCAGGTCCTCCGTCTTCGGTGGCGGGCCATAGAAAACGAAGGCCGCCCGCAGGTCCAGCCGCCGGGTCGCAAAGCGGAACGACTGGCCGCCGCCCCAGCAAAAGCCCGCCACCGCCACCTTTCCGTTGCAGGCGGGCAGATGCGCCACGTAATCCGTGACGGCGTTGAGATCCGCGGTGACCTGATCCGCCGGCAGGGCCGAGACGGCCTTGACCGCCGCGTCGCGGCTCCCGAACGCCGCGGTGCCGCCCCCGCCGGGCGCCATGGCCGAAAGCAAGTCCGGTGCGATTGCGACGTAGCCGTGCTCGGCCAGTTGATCGGTCACGCTGCGGGCCCAGTCGGTGAGTCCGAAGATCTCATGGATCACGACGACCGCCGGCGCCGGGCCGGCGACCTCCGGATAGGTGATGAAGCAGCTGACCTCGCGGTCGCCGGACTTCACCTTCACCCATTCGCGATGGCGGGGGGAATTCTCGAGGCGGGAGGACACCGCGGTCTGGCCAAAGGCCGTCGCAGCAGTGAGGAGGAAAAGCGAGGCCGGGAATCTCATGGCAGGGCGGTCAACGCCCACAAGAAACCCGCGCGCCGCCCGGCGGCAAATCGCCGGGCGACTTTGGCGTCGGGCGCAAACCCGGCGGGCCCGCCGCCTCAGCCGGGATCATTCAGTTCAACCGCGGATAACACGGATGGGCGCGGATGATCTCGGAGCAGGAACTGGAAGCGATTCAACTTCATCATCGCTTCGCCAGACAATGGGTTTCGGCCTACGGGTCGTTGTCATCGACCCCCGATTGATCCGCGCTAATCCGCGCAATCAGCGGTGGACTTCGGCTGCATCGTTTAGAGGCTATCCGGAAACCTATTGAATCTGGAGGGCGGCGCGCCGTCGCCGCCGAATTGCAGAGCGGCGCTGACAGAGCAGCGCCCTCTAGCAAACCGCAAATACCGGTTCTCGGATAGCCTCTAGGCTCAGCCAACCTTCGGCAGGTGTTTCAGGGCCTCCTTGATCTTGGCCTCCGGATGCTCGTAGTCCTCGAGCTTGCCGGCGAGATGGTCGTCGTACGCCGACATGTCGAAGTGGCCGTGCCCGCTGTAATTGAAAACGATGCACTTGCCGTCGTTCTGGCGCGCCTCATCGATGGCGGCGCGGATGGCGTGGGACGTCTCCGGCGCGGGAATGAAGCCTTCGGTGCGGGCGAATTGCAGCGCGCCCTCGAAGACGGCGTTCTGCGTGTACGCCTTGGCTTCGATGAGCTTCAGATGGGCGAGGTGCGCGACGATCGGGGCGGTCCCGTGGTAGCGCAGGCCGCCCGCATGGATGCTCTCCGGCACAAACGTGTGCCCGAGGGTGTACATCTTGACCAGCGGCGCGAGCTTCGCGGTGTCGCCATAGTCGTACGCGTACTGGCCCTTGGTGAGCGACGGGCAGGCCGATGGCTCCACCGCGACGATGCGGAGCTTGGGGTTCGCCAGCTTGTCGGGAAAGAACGGCAGGCTGAAGCCGCCGAAGTTGCTGCCGCCGCCGACGCACCCGATGAGCACGTCGGGCTTTTCGCCGATGAGCTCCAGCTGGCGCTTCGTCTCGAGCCCAATGACGGTCTGGTGCAGGAGCACGTGGTTGAGCACGCTGCCGAGGGAGTACTTGGCGTCATCGTGGGTCGCGGCGTCCTCCACCGCCTCCGAGATGGCGATGCCGAGGCTGCCGGGTGATTCGGGGTCGCCAGCGAGGATGCCCTGCCCCGCCTTGGTGTGGCGCGACGGCGACGGATGGACCTTGGCGCCCCAAACGTGCATGAGCGAACGCCGATAGGGCTTCTGGTGATAGCTGGACTTCACCATGTAGATTGTGCACTCGAGGCCGAACACCTGGCAGGCGAAGGCGAGCGCCGAACCCCACTGGCCGGCGCCGGTCTCGGTCGTCAGGCGCCGCACGCCGGCCAGCCGGTTGTAATGGGCCTGGGCCAGGGCGGTGTTGAGCTTGTGGCTCCCCGCCGGGCTCACGCTCTCGTTCTTGTAGTAGATGCGGCAGGAGGTCTTGAGCGCCCGCTCCAGGCGCGTGGCCCGCACCAGCGGCGACGGGCGCCAGATCTTGTAGAGTTCGCGGATCTCCTCCGGGATCGGGATCCAACGCTGGGGGCTCACCTCCTGCTCGATGAGCGACATCGGGAACAGGGGCGCGAGGTCGGGGGGCGTGAGCGGCTTGCCCGTGCCGGGATGCAGCGGGGGCGGCAGCGGCTTCGGGAGGTCCGCCAGCACGTTGTACCAAGACGCGGGGATGTCAGTGAGGGGCAGGTTGACGCGTTCCTTGTCCATAAAAGGGGGCTCCATCGCTAGGCGATCCCACCGCGGGAGGCCATCCTTTTTCACGGCATGAATTTTTGCTCGTCGCGGCGAACGTAGCCGGATCATCCTCCGGCCGGCGTCCGACGCGCGACGCCGGACGCTCCCCCGCCCTGGTCCCCATGAAAACCTCCCTCCTCCTGCTCGCCGTTCTTTCGCTGCCCTCATTTCTCTCCGCCGGCGACGCCTCCCCGGTCGTCCTTCTCTGGCCCGATGGCGCGCCCGGCACTCCACCCGGGACCACCGAGCAGGAGGTCTACGCCGCGGCCACGCCGGAGCGCAACTACAGCATGCTCTCCCGGGTGCACCGTCCGAGTCTGACGGTCTACCTGCCGCCCGCGGGCGCCGCCACCGGCGCGGCGGTGATCATCTGTCCGGGGGGTGCGCACCGCTTCCTCGCGATCGACCACGAAGGCTACGACATCGCGCGCTGGTTCAACCGCCTCGGAGTCGCCGGTTTTGTGCTCAAGTACCGCTTGGCGCGCACCGAGGGGTTCCCGTACACCGTTGACACCTCCGTGGGCGACGCCCTTCGCGCGCTCCGGTTGGTGCGGAGCCGGGCCGGCGAATGGGGCATCGACCCCCATCGGGTCGGCATCATGGGATTCTCGGCGGGCGGCGAGGTGGCGGCCCTGGCCAGCGCACGCCTCGCCGCCGGTGACCCGACCGCGGCGGACCCGATTGACCGAATGGACGGCCGCCCCGACTTCCAGATTCTCGTCTATCCCGGCGGCCCGCTCGTGCGCGATCTGAAGATTCCGCCCCAGAGTCCTCCCGCCTTTCTGACCTGCGCATTTGACGATGATGTGTCCAACACCCTGATCGCCGGCCTTTACCTCCGGTTCCGGGAGGCCGGTGTTCCCGCCGAACTGCATATCTACGCCCGTGGCGGGCACGGGTTCGGCATGCGCCCGGGTCGCCTGCCGGTGGCGACTTGGAATCAGCGGTTGCAGGACTGGATGGCCGACCGCGGCCTGCTGGAGAAGAAATAGCCGCCGACCGTGGCGCCGTTGATCTTGGATTCCCGCCCGCCTACGCGCCCACAGGTGTCGCTCATGGTGCGAAGCACATGCAGCACCCATGACAGGCCTACTTATGCCGAAAATGGATCCTTATTGAGGGTCGGCGGCGCTTGCGTTCAGAGGATCCCGGAGCTTGAATCGATCCCTGGCAGAACCGCGGATCCTTCGCGGTGATTTGGCGCCTGAGATTAGCCAGCTTTATCCGCCTCTCTTGGTTTAGGTTCCCACAGCTTCAACTCCACCTCGCCCCGAAATTCGGGCACGGCGCGGGCCGCCACCACGACCCATCGGACCCCTTCCAGACAAGAGGAGCGCCGTTAGCCGAGCCACAAGGTGAGCCCATGAAACCCCTCGAAGAAACGATCGAAGTCTACGTCGGAGAAGACGGCAACGTCTGCATCGCGCACGTGGACATGAGTGAAGATTGCTATGTCGCAATCGAACCGGACCAAGTCGACGTCCTGATCGAGTGGCTGCGGAAGAAGCAAGCCGAGGCCATCGCCTACCGCCGCCAGCCCAGCGAGCCGACCTGAGTCGGGCGTCACAGCTTCACCGTGCGGCTGGATCGCCGGTCGGCCGGCGCGCCAAGCTTCCCCGCCCGACGGGCGCTTTCCGCGGCCCGCCGGTTCGGTTCCGGTCGATCGCGTCCGGCCTTGCAGACTACACGCGAATCCCGAGGTCGTGGATGCAATCCGCAACCGCCTCCGGCGCGCGGCTGCCGCGGGATCGCTCAAGAAAGCGCGCAACTCCCTGCCTGTCCGCACACCCCTGCCGCCACCGACGCCATTGGCACGGATCCGGCAGCCGGGCAGCTCGCCGACTGGTCCAGAGATCAACCCACGGAGGTCCCATGCTACGCCAATGCCTGTTTTTTGTCGCCGCGACCGCACTCGCGGTTTGCGCCGCGCTGGTCGATGGCTCGACGGCGATCGTCGCCGGATTCAGCCGGATGACCGTTGCGCTACTCCTCTTCGTCCCAGTCCTGAACGCCAGCGTCAACATACTCCGCGGCCCGCCTCCCATATGACCGCAGGTGCGCTCCATTCGTGCGCGTCGACCGACATCCGGTCCGTCAGCCGCCTTCTTCTGCTGCTGGTGCCGGCGAGCTTCCTGCTCGCGGTCGGCACGTGGTTTGGGCAAATGCCGCACCCGGACTTCCATCGCGACGCCGGCGCCGGCCGCGATTCCCCCGGCGTCGGGGCAACCGTCGCGGGGTCAGACTGGGAGCACCTCCAGCGATTGCCCTATGGGCGGCGAGCCGATTTTCAGACCGGCATGCATGGGTTGCTCGCGCAGCTTGAGCAACGCCACCCCGCGCTCGCCGGCGATCCACGCACCGCCGCACAGCACGAGGCCCAGCGGCGAATGGAGGTGGAGCTCGACTCGCTCCGGTTGGCGACCGCGGCGACCTGGGAATCCGCGAAGCAGGAGATCGGCGTCGCCTGGCTCCACCTGCGCG